>WJIW01000106.1 GCA_014730065.1 Armatimonadia bacterium
CGGCTGACGGGCTTCGAAGTGGTCACCGTCGCAGACCTTACCGAGAGGTACGGTGAGCGGCCCAACTCCATCGCCGCCAGCAGGCTGCACCAGTTCGCCACGAAGGTGCTGGACGCGGGCGCCCCTGTCTACGTCGAGGGCCTGTCGGCCGCCGAGGGGCTGCTGGGGCTCGCCGAAGCTCTGGTATGGGAGCGGGGGAGGGGGGCGAAGGCTAGCTCGGTTCCGCTGCGATCCGTTCTGGGCCCGATGGAGGTCCCGCCGCAGCGTCCGCCTCTGGACGCGCTGGACCGCGGCGCCGTGGTGGACCTGGCTCGCGACCTACTGCGGGCGGCCGAGTCCACCGGACATCTGCCCAGCACCCTCCCGGGCACGGGGATCGGTCTGGGCAGCGCTCTGCTGCTGCTCGCCGAAGCCTTCACGGCAAAGCGCAGCGCGCCATCGGCGATGGTGCCTCGCGAGACGCTTCCGTGGCCCGCCGTGGCCGAAGCGATGGCGGAGCCTATCGGGAAGATGCCGGGCTGGCCGTGCCATGACCCCGACATGGACGTGTCGCGGATCCTGAGGTACTGCCGGCTCATGTCCTGGACCCTGGCGCCGGCTCCGATGGGGGAGTAAGAGTGATGGCCCTAGACCGAAGGCGGTTCCTGGAGAGCAGCTTCCGTGCCTTGGGCGTGGGTGCGATGGCGTCGGTGCTCGCACCCTCGGCCCGAGCTCAGCCCCGGAGCGACCGCAACGTGCTGTTCATTGCCGTGGACGATCTCAGGCCCCAGCTCGGCTGCTACGGCCACGCCATGATGCACACGCCGAACATCGATCACCTGGCCGCCATGGGCACGACATTCATGCGAGCCTACTGCCAGCAGGCGGTCTGCGCGCCATCCCGGGCCAGTGTGATGTCGGGGGCAAGGCCCGATACGACCCGCGTATATGATCTCGATACCCCGCTGCGCGAAAGCATGCCCGACGTGTTGACCCTTCCCCAGCATTTTCGGCACAACGGCTACACCTCGATCAGCCTGGGCAAGATCTATCACCATCGGACCAAGGACGACCCCGACGGTTGGAGTCAGCCAGCTTGGATGCCAGAGGCGGCCTTCCCAGGCTACGCCTCCGAGGAGATCAACGCCGAGCGCCGCCGCAGGTGGGATGAGAGTGGGCGTGAGGGTGGACTATGGAACACCCGCGGCCCTGCCACCGAGGCCGCCGACCTGCCCGACGAGGTATACCCGGACGCCAAGATCGCTACGGCGGCCATCGAGTCCATGGATGCCCTCGCCGGGGATCCCTTTTTCCTCGCCGTGGGCTTCATGAAGCCCCATCTGCCCTTCGCCGCCCCTAAGCGCTACTGGGATCTGTACGATCCAGCAGACATCGATCTCGCCGATAACCCCTTCGCTCCCGAAGGCTGTCCTCCCATCGCCCTCCATAACTGGGGTGAGCTTCGGCAGTACTGGGGAATCCCGCAAGAGGGTGACCTGACGGACGAACAAGCTCGCGAGCTGATCCATGGCTACTACGCATGCACGAGCCTGGTGGACGCACAGGTTGGCCGCTTGCTTGACGCGATGGAGGAGCGGGGCCTACTTGAGAACACTTCCATCATGCTCTGGGGCGATCACGGCTGGCAGCTCGGGGAGCATGGCCTGTGGTGCAAGCACAGCAACTTCGAGACATCGGTCCACGCGCCCATGCTCTGCTACGATCCCGAACGCGGCATCGCGGGCGGCAGGACCGAGGCCCTGACGGAGTTCGTGGATATGTACCCCTCGCTGTGCGAGCTGGCCGGGCTGGATCTTCCGTCACACCTCGAGGGCGACAGCTTCGTGCCCCTCATGGAGGATCCCGCTCGGGAGTGGAAGCCGGCGGCCCTCAGCCAGTATCCCCGAGGCCGGACCATGGGCTACTCGCTGCGGACGGACCGCTACCGGTACACCGAGTGGATCCGCGCCGATGGAGAGGCGGCCGCGCGGGAGCTGTACGATCACGACTCCGATCCGGCGGAGAACACCAATCTGGCCGATGCGCCCACCCATGCCGAGACCGTGTCGGAGCTCAGTGCACTGCTCCGCGAGGCGGCGGGCCTGTAGCCCGGCGCGGCTTACCCCAGCTTGGCCAGAACCTCGGCGTGGTTGGTGTCGTCGATGCCGGCCCGGAGCTGGCGGCGATCGTCGGGGAGCTCCCGCCACCAGGCCAGCGTGTCGGCGGCGGTCTCGGCCACCGGCCGGAAGCGCAGGCCTTTGGCCACCGCCCGCTCTACGCTGACGGCCTGCTCGGCTTCGGGGATCCACAAGGGCAAGCCCATCCAGGGGGCCACCTCGCACTCCAGCAACAGCTCATCGGGCGCCCAACGAAGCTCGGGATTCGTACCGGCTCCCTCGCAGCAGCCCCGGATCATCGCCTCCATGGTGAGGGGCTGGGCGGGGCCGACGGCGTTGTACACGCCACCCTCCTTCGCTTGGGCCATGTCGAGCAGCCACACGGCCAGGTCACGAACATCGATGAGCTGCGTGCGGGCAGCCGGATCACCCGGGCAGAGGAGCGGGTCGTCCTCAGAAGCGCGGACGGGCCAGTAGGTGAAGCGGTCGGAAGGGTCGTGGGGTCCCACGATCAGGCCCGGGCGGCTGATGAAGGCCCGGTCGCCGAACCCCGCCTGTACGGCCTCCTCGCACAGCACCTTGAGGGGGCCGTAGCTCTCGCCGGTGATCTCGGTCTGGTCCTCGGCCTTCTCCATACGCGCGACGGGTGAGTCCTCGGTGATGCCCGGCTGGGTGAAGTCCTGGTAGGCGCTGAGGCTAGAGACGAAAGAGTAGTGGCCTGCCGCGTCTCGGAGCAGGTCCACCGACTGCCGGACGATGCGTGGGAAGTAGCCGCAGGTATCGATGACCGCGTCCCACTCCCGCCCATGCAGGGCGCCCAGATCGCCGTCGCGGTCGCCGGTGAGGTGCTCGGCCTCGGGGAACAGCTCCGGACGAGTCCGGCCACGGTTGAACAGCGTCAGGTCATGGCCGCGCTCCAGAGCGATCTCCGCGATGTGCCTCCCCAGGAACACCGTTCCACCCAGGATCAGTAGCTTCATGCCGACTCCGCCCCTCCTGACACTACGGCCCTGCCTCGAACACCGCGACCTCTGCTACCTGAACGTTCCGAGGCGCATCGGGATGACGCGGATCGAAGGCATCGGTCATCGTCAGCCGCACGCGCGACGCCGCCACGGGCTCGGGCAGGTCAACCCGGAGCGTCTCACTCGTCATCGGTCCCTCGTAGACCGTACCGCCTGCCAACTCAGCGATGATCTGGCGGGGTCCGTACTGGGGACGAGGGACAACGATGATCCCCGCCACCTGCGCCCGCCGCTCCAGCTCGACCTCCAGCCACTCGGGCCGCTCGGGCGTGGGACCGTGGCCCGGCTCCGCGGACCCGCGACGGGAGACCCAGAAGGTGGAGGTATCGCCATCGATGGCCAGATGGGGTCCGTGCACCAAGGAGCTCGAGCTGGCTTCGATGGACGCGATGGGCGCGACGCGCACGGGCGCATCCGGAGCGGGCAGCTCAAGGAGGACGGCATGTCGGCCGGACTTGGGCGCCACGAAGCTCAGCTCGGCGGCGTCGGCGCCGAGGGACCACTCCACCGAGTCGGCTACTCGGGCAGCCACGTCGGCCGACGCGCCGGGGATGAGAATGCAGAAACGCGGCCGATGGGCGGCCACCTCCAGGCCCAGCGTGTCTTCGGCCGCGCCGCGCCGATTGTGGCCCGACGGAATGTCATACCGCAGAGTGCCGCCGGGGCCTGCGATCAGGGCCAGGCGATCATCGACGGAGATTCTCGAGCCCGGCGGCGTCAGCACCGCTCCGGACATGGCCTGGGCGTCCGCCGATCCGCCGCCCCACTTGAGGAATCGCGATCCGCCGGTGAACGCGTGGTTCTCGATCCCGATGGGGAAGGCCAGGTGGTTGGCGTAACTCAGGTCGAGGCCGTAGGGGGCTTCGATGACCGCGAGAGCATCGGGGTACGCGGCCACTCGGGCACGGCTGCGGGACAGCGGTCCGTGCTCCGCCTCGATCAGGACGTCGAAGACGGCCTCAGCGCCATCGCGGTACTCGAGCACCCGAGAGCTGGTCGCTGGGCCGAGTCCTCCGCCCAAGATGCCCGGGTACCGTGGCGTGCAGACGAAGGCCTCCCGCGCCGTCTCCGCCTCTCCCGCCGACGGGGCCACAAGTGCCATATACCGCTCGCCGTAGCTCACACTCGCGAACATCTCGGGGCCCCGGTATGCAATGACCCCCACGTCCTCGAAGTGGCTGAGGCGATCGGCGGGCGGCGAAGCGTGGGCGGCACGTCGCGCGGCCTGGTGGTGCCACCACGCGATGGACACTCGACGAGCCATGACCGCCTCGCGGTAGAAGCCGTTGGCGACACTGCCGCCTGTGAACCGGCCGTCGCCGTTGAGCTTCTGGCGCTGGCGGATCCAGTGGGCCAGTCGGGGCTCCGACCACGCGGCGAGGGGGTCGCCGAAGTGGCTTGAGAGCCATGCCAGGTAGGCGACTTGGCCGAAACCATGGAGCGACCAGTCCAGGCCCGAGGGGTAGGCCAGCTCACCCGAGTCGAGCTGCACGGCCTGAAGGTGGTCCCATACCTCCATGACGTTATGGGTCGCGAAGGGCCTGAGTCGCCTGGCGACACCCGGCTCGGCCAGCCGAGCCATGAGCCAGGAGTCACCCAGGGACATTCCCGAGACCATCTCATAGCTCGGATGGAAGAACCCGTGGTTCTCGCAGGCGTAGGAGGGGTATAGGGTCGTGGTGGTAATCCACGGGGCGAGGGGGCCTTGCTCGTCCGGAACGGTGTAGGTGTTGGCCAGGTAGCGGCGGGCCGTGTTCATCCACACATCGGCCCTGGGATCGTCGCTCATCCAGGCGGCGGCCAGGGCGGGGGCGTTCGAGTTCCAGGCGTTCTCCTCGGCTTTGGAGTCGCCGCGGTAGCCGCTGGCGGGCGGGATCTCGGCGAGCCGGTCGGCTTCGTGGGCCAGGACGCGCTGGCAGGCAGCCACGACGTCGGGGTCAATCTCGTCTTCGAGCAGCAGGGCAGTCAGGCCAAGCGTACCGGTCCATAGCGCCGTCTGCCAGCCCTCGCCCCACTGCTTGCCATCGACGCAGCGAGAGTCGCCGGTCACGTGGGTCGAGGCTGCGTACTTGAGGGCAGCCTCGGCTCGATCGATCAGGTGCTGGCGGTTGCCTCTGCCCGCCCGAGCGAGGGTGGCGTAGGCCAGGGCCATCCCGCAATTGCCGCGGATTCCGGCATTGCCACCGCTGACTCCGTCGCCGAAGTACCCGGCACCGGGCGGATCGTTGACGGCATGCCACTGGGTCTCGGCATATCTCGTCAGGTCGTCGAGGCAGTCCAGATAGACGCTCGGCACTTCGGCCGTGGGCGATAGTAAGCATAGGGTCATGAGTATCGGCATGGGGCCTCCCATCACCGTGGGTGGTTCGGGGCAAGGTGGCCGGAGTTCCTTCGCCCACGCGCAGGCTGCGTGACCGTCGCCGCCGAACTCCGTCGAGGAAGGGTGGAGTGTGGAAAGGCGGGTTGCCGTGGCGATCAAGTTCCAGTGCCCTAGCTGCCGTAAGGAGATAACCGTTCCCGACGAGATGGCGGGGCGCACCGGGAAGTGCGGCGGCTGCGGCGAGCGGGTAACCGTCCCAACGGGAGCCGAGAAGAAGGCCTGGCCCCCCACGCTGCCCGGGGGCGCGAGCACCCGCAAGCCGGCGGACGAGGAAGAGCTCGGTGACCTGGCGCCGCCCCCCGAGCCGGAGCGTCCGAGGCCCGCATGGGCTCAGCAGCCGCCTCCCGAGCCGGAGCGTCCCGAGACTCCGCCAGGCGTGCTGCCACCCCCGACACCTCCTCCGCCACCCATGCCCCAAGGCCCGCCTCCGCCCGGTCCCTCGCCCATCGGGGCGACGCCGCCCCCGATGACCATGCCGACGGAGGACGATGACGAGCGCGGCAGTCCCGCTCGCGATTGGTGCTCGATGGTCGTGGGCTGGATGGGCATCGTGTGGCCGGCCTTGGCCTGGGCGCTCTTCCTCCTGTCCTATGTGGCGTCTTACGTTGGGACCCGGGCAGCGATGGAAGGCCTGGAGCCAGCAATATGGACGGTGCTGACGTCGTTGCTGGCGGGGCCCTTGCTTCTGGCCTGGTTCGTAATCGATGCTATGGACCAAGGCATGAGCGTCTGGGGCCTAATCGCCCTGATAGTCGGGCTGTGTGTACCCTGCGTCGGCTTCCTGGTATGGCTCTGGTATTGGTGTTCCTACAGAAGCTAGGGCGCCCGAACAGAGGCATCGGCCTGGCAGAGTAGTGCGATCCCATTGGACTCCACAGCCGAGCGAGAGAGCCCGCGGGCGATCCCGAGGCTCGTCTCCGCACCGGCCTGGTCGCCCAGGGCGTGGAGCACCCACCCCCGGACCTCCCACGACTGCCAGCGCGCGGGATGCTCGTGGCGCGTGCGGTCGATGAGGGCTAGCGCCTGGTTGGCCTCCCCCGACCGCAGCAGCACGATGGCCGCCAGGTCGCGGTTCGCGGGCAGCGCGGCGTCCATTCCAATGGCGTCGTCGATGGCCGCCAGAGCGGCAGGCTCGTCGCCAGCCAGAAGAGCTGAGATGGCTCGGGCCCGGTGGGGCATGGAGTGGACCTGCGACGCGGTGGTGCCGGTCCGGATGGGCTCGGGCAGGTTCCAGATCGGGGCTCGCCACGGCCCCGCGGCCGACGCCGAGACCCAGTCCATGGTCACCGCGCCGGGCGGAGCATCGCCGACGGCAAGCTCCGGAGTCGAGCCATGGTCACGGCTCTGGAGATAGCGAAGCGGCCCGGCCAGGTCCACCTCATCGGCCAGCAGCAGTCCCAGCCTATCGTTGTCCGCGAGCACGAAGCTCGAGGCTTGCGACCCCTCTGCGACGGACTCGGCGTAGGGCTGCGCTCCATGGCCCGTGGCGGCGAGACGCTCCTGGTAGGCGCCGTGGGCGGGCAGGAGCACCAGAACGGCGGCTCCCGCCACCGCCGTCCATCCAAGGGGCAATCCCCGGAGCCCTTCGGCCATCTCGAGACTGACGCCGAGCCCCGCCGCCGCGGCGAGCGCCAGACCCAGTGGGCAGTACGCCAGGATCTGGCTGCGCATCTCGCCGCCCTGGGACCAGCCTAGGAGCCAGCCCGTGAGGAACACCAACACCCCGAACCACATGGCCGCCGACAGGGCCTTGCCCTTGTAGAGGCCACCGGCCGGGGCTCGGAACCGACCCAGCCACACGAGGCCCAAGGCGATGCCGATCAGCGGCAGCCAGCCCACGTCCCGGGCCAGCTCCATGATGCGAACTCGGGCCAGGATGTGGCTACTGGAGGTGCCGGCATCGAAGGGAGCGGTACCCGTGACCCCGACTACCAGGTACTCGAAGGCGCCCCAGCCCTCGGGCGTGGGCCACAGGCCATCGGCGTACACGGGCGCGGCGAAGCCGAGCATCAGGAAGGGCAGCAGACCCAGCGCCAGCCCGATCAGAGCGGGCCAGAGGGCCCCCGGTGCGCTGAGTCGGGCGGAGTCCTCATCGGGAGTCGGCTCGCTGGCATTGGCAATGAGCAGCGGTCCCAGTCCCGACACGGCGATGAAGAAGAAGAGCAGGTGCTGGGTCAGGCCCAGTCCGCCGATCAGGCCGAGGGCCAAGGCCGCCCTTGGGGTCAGTTGCCTCTTTCGTCGCCATCTCAGGCAGAGGTATATGAGCGCGGCGGCCAGTAGCACCGATAGGCCCCGGGAGTCGGCGGCCGTGGATGCCTCCCACTGGGTTGACGACGCGCCCGCGCCCACCGCGGCGGCCCCCGCCAACAGCAGGTCGCGCATGCCGGGGCTGTGCGCCACCTCGGGATTGGGGCCTCGCGCGGCGCGGATCACCTCCAGGCAGGCGAGACCCGTCACGCCTACTGCTGCGGCACCGACAATGCCGGACATAACGGCCAGCGAGTGGGCGGGCTCGGCGATGGGCGCGATGCGGAGCCATAGCCAGCCCATCAGCGCCCAGAG
>WJIW01000010.1 GCA_014730065.1 Armatimonadia bacterium
GCACCGAGTACCGAGCCCGGGTGGCGGAAGTGCTTCGGTTGGTGCTGCTCATCGCCGCCCCCGCCGTCGTGCTGACGGCGCTTCACGCCCCGGCCCTCGTGCGAGTGCTTTTCGAGCGAGGGGAGTTCGGGCCCGCGGACACCCTCTTCACCAGCGGCATCGTGCGGGTGCTTGTATGGCAGATGTTCCTGGCGGCGGCGACGGGGGTCTACGCCCAAGCCTATCTGGCCGTGGAGGACAGCCGGCTGGTGAGCGTGGTGCGGGTGGCTGGGCATCTGGCGAGCACGGTCACCTACGTTCTGCTGTTCCAGTACTTCGGACTGAACGCGATCCTGAGCGGCGACATCCTGGCCCCGGCTCTAGCGCTGGCAATCTTCGCCGGCATGGCTTCGCGCCGCATCGGGGGCGAGCGTCCGGCGGGGCTGGGCCGGTTCCTCCTGAGCCTGGCCGGCGCGAACCTGGTGATGGCGGCAGCGATCCTCGCCATGCTGCGCATATGGCCCGCCCCACCGAGTCCGTCCCCCCTCACTGCGGAAGGGCCGTGGCTGGCCGGTCAGGTGATCGTGGCCCTGGTCGTCTACCTTCTGGGGGCACGACTCCTGATGCCGACGGAGTGGCGGACGCTGAGCCAACGCCTGCGGCGTCGATAGGCAAGGGGGCTAGGTTCCGCGCACGCGGGGATCGAGAAGCCGGTAGAGCACATCGACCACCAGGTTCGCCGATACCACGAAGAAGGCGGTGAAGAGGGTGGTTCCCATGACCACGGGCACGTCGCTCCGGCTGATGGCCTTCCACGCCTGATGACCGATCCCCGGCCAGCCGAAGACCGTCTCGGTCAGCACGGCTCCGGCCAGGAGAGTGGCCATGTCCATGCCGGCGAGGGTGACGACGGGCAGGAGAGCGTTCTTGAGGGCGTGGCGGAAGAGGATGCGCAAGGGCGGCAGGCCCTTGGCCTTGGCCGTGCGGATGTAGTCCTGCTCCAGCACTTCGACCATCTGGGTGTGCACCACCCTGGAGTAGAAGGAGGCGCCCCCGAGACCCAGGGCGATGGCGGGCAATATCAGGTGCCGGAGTCGCTCCACCAGGCCCTCGCCCGAGCCGCCGAGAGGCAGCCACTCGATCTCGTGGTGGGACACGGCCCAGAGGAGCAGGATCCCGAGCCAGAAGGAGGGCACGGACAGGCCTATGATCGACGCCACCAGACTGGCCCGGTCCAGAAGGGTGCCCCGCCAGGCGGCGGAGATCACCCCCCATAGCGTGCCCGCCACGACCCAGATGAAGAGGGCCGCGGCGGCGAGCTGCATGGTGGCCGGCAGGCGGTCGAGAATGAGCTGCAGTACTGGCTCGTCGGCGCTGAGGGATCGGCCCAGATCGCCCTGCACCACGCCGCCCAAGTACCTCAGGAACTGTACCGGCATGGGGTCGTTGAGGCCCCGCTGCTCGCGGATGCGCTCGATGGTCTCCGCGGTGGCGTTGGGGCCCGCGATGGTCCGGGCCGGGTCGGCGGGTACGATGTAGGTGACGGCGAAGGTGATCGAGGTACAGGCCATCAGGGTCACGACGGCCCAGCCTAGTCTCTTGGCGACGGCGATCACGGGGCAACGCTCCCAAGGATAGGGCACCGCACGAAGGGCGAGTGATTCGACCTGGGACTCCCTTCACCTCTCACCAGGGTTTCCCTGGCGCCGATTGAATAGTACTACCAGCGGCCGGTCGGGACCACCGGCCAGGCCGGCGCCGGGCGGCTGGCGTGTCGAGAGAAAGGGAATCGTCATGTTCTGTGCGCGACGAACCAGCGGATTCTCGGCGAAGCCTGCGTGGACTCTCGTGGCGGCCGCACTAGCTGCGGCCCTGCTTTCGTCTTGCGGAGATGAGAAGCCCAAGGAGCCGCCGCCCACCTATGGACAGGAGCCGGGCGTCGAGAGCGGCGCTCAGGCTCTCGTGTCCTTCCTTGAGGAGGTCAAGCGCGACTTCGCCGAGGACGTGTCATCCATCGGCGCCGATGGATGGCTGGGCGAGCTGGCCCGGACGGGCGCGCTGGAGGCCCATCGTGAGCTCCTCCTCGAGAAAGCTGAGACCAACAGGCTCGATGTCCTGTGCGTTCTGAGCGCCGATGGCCAGACCACTCTCATCCGGGCCACCAACCCGATGGAGGAGGGCGGAACGGAGCTGTGGGATACCACCGGCCAATGCGAAGCCGGCATCTGTGTGGACATGCGCGCTCTCATCACCCGCGCCCTGACCCAGGATGAGACCATCACCGCCTTCGAGCTGTATCCCGAGGAGCTGATGAAGCTGGAGGCCCTGACGGAGCCCCGTCGGGACTTCCTCCTGAGCGCCCAGGACGGCCCCGACACCGACCAGCCCATCGGCCGGACCCTCGCCGATGCTGCCGCCGTGCGCAGGACCAATCCCCGGCCGGGGCAGGCGCCCATGGAGACGCGCGGCCTGGTGCTCCTCGACGTCCGGCCCATGCACGCCGTTGATGGGGAGATCGAGGGCGTTCTCGTGTGCGCCTGGCTGCTCTCGCGGAACCACAGACTCCTGGACGCCTTCCATCAGCAGGCCTTTATGGACTCCAGTCTGTTCGTCGAGACCACCCGCGTAGCCACGACCACGGTGCTCAAAGACCTTACGGTGCCGGTGGGCGACCAGGTGCCCAGCGACCTGTACGACGAGGTCGTGGTCTCGGGCGAGGCCTACTTCTCCCGAGTGAACTTCGGGTACGGTCTCCTGGACGCCAAATGCACCAGCATCGTCGATGGCACGGGGCGAACCATCGGGTTCTCCATGGTCGAGCAGGCGGCCGACCCCGGCGCTCCTCCGGCGGCGCCTCCACCCGAGGTGGGAGGAGAAGAGGAGTAGCGTTCCGTCGTGGAGCGAAACCCTGAGCGACTCCGCCCGTCCAACCTGCATGTAGCTGGCACCATATTCGTCGGATCGGATGAGGTAACCCATGCCCCTTTGCCGCGGTACCCTGCACGTCATCTGGCTCCTGCCCCTGCTTGGCGGTCTCGCAGCCGCCCAGCAGAAGGCCCCGGGTCCCCTGCTCGAGCACTGGCTGCCCGGGAGCGGACTGTACCCCATCGAGGTCTCCATCAACGCCGAGGAGATGTCCGGCGAGCCCAGCGAGCCCGCCGAGCCCGAGGAGGACCTGTCCCCGGAGCAGGCCCTCGAGCGGATCAATGACCGGCTCGACGAGGCCGAAAAGCGAGGCATGCTGCTCATGCAGCGCGCCCAGGTCCATCTGCGGCTGGGGAACACCGACGAATCGGCTTTGGACTTGATGGAGGCCCAGGCCGCGCTGCGCGCTGAGATCCCCACCGAGCCGGGCAATGCCCGGCTGGTGCTGGGCCTGGCCATGGTAAGCACCCAACTGGGTGAGGTGGACAAGGCCATCTCGGTCCTGCGCGAGGCTCTGGAGAGCGATCCCGCCGAGGCGGCTTACGTGGCCCATCTCATGCCCCTGCTGGACGAGTACGACGACACTATCGTGCAGCGGAGCCTGGAGGCGGTACGGGCCAAGCTGCAGGCCGACCCGGGCGACTCCAAGGCGCTGAGCGATCTCTTCATGCTGTCCATGGTGCGCCTGGCCGACCAGGACCTGCACTCGGATCTGATGGACCTGGCCGGCCAGGGCGACTACCAAGGCATCGCCGATCGCTTGGGCCTCATGGACGCCTTCAGGGCCCACCGCGATGCCCATCCCGACGACCCGGTGGCCCGTTGGTGGCTGGGTAAGGCCTATGTGGTGATGGGACAGATGGGCACCCGGTCGCTGATGGCTACAGCCAAGCACGGGTCTCCCGAGGGCCCGGCGGCGCGGTTCATGGCCCCCGCGGGCGAGCTGCTGGCCGACGCGCCGGGGCATCCCCGGGCCGCAGCGTCCACTTATAACGCCCTCATCGTCTACCATGCCCTTAGGGGTGAAGGGCAGGAGGTCATCGGGGTCGTGGAGTCGGCGCGCCAGGCCTTCCCCGACAACGAGTCCCTGCCATTCCTGCACGCCGAGCTAGTGGCCGAGGTGGGCGGAGATCCCGAGGCGGGCGTGCGCATCGCCACCGAGGCCTTGGAGGACACCAAGACCTTCGCCGGAGTGGGCTCCCTGGCATGGGTGTCGGCTCTCAGCGGCGACTACCCCCGGGCCCGGCAGCTCTCTGGCGCGCTTCTCACCGAGCCCGATGCCGTTCCGGGCACCGTCGCCCGGCGAGCCATGCTGGTTACCGCGTACACCCAAGCCGCCCAAGGCGACTACGCCGGCGCGGAGGAGCTAGTCAACCAGGTCCTGGGCCTGGCTCCGGGGCTGGGGCCAGCCATCGACAAGGCCATCATCTTGGCGCTGCTGGGCGAGACCTCCGCGGCCGAAGACATGCTGATCGACATCGCCACATCCAACCCGGCTGACACGGCCTCGAGGGCGCTCATCGGTGCACTCAACCCGTAGCTGGGAAGCGGTCGGCGGGCCCTGTCAGCGAGACACAAGCTCGCTCAGGGCGTCGATGAGCTCACTGGCCCGGTAGGGCTTCTGGATGAAGGCGACCCCGCCCTCACCCAGGAGTCGCTCCACGGCCTCCAGGTCGCCGAACCCGCTGGACAGCAGCACCGGCACGTCGGGACGCACCTGGCGGATTCCGGCCAGGGCCTCCTCGCCACTCAGGCGCGGCATGGTCATGTCGAGGATAACGGCCTGGATCTCGTCGGCGTGGCTCTGCACCTGCTCCAGGCCGGCCTCGCCGTCGGTGGCCTCCAGCACCTCGTAGCCCGCATGGGCGAGAGCGGCGCGGGCTACGCCGCGTACCATGTCTTCGTCATCGACGACCAAGATGGTGCCGGGGGTAAGGTCCGGTGGGATCCCTGCACTGGACACGGACTCGTCCTCCTCTGCGCCCCATCCGGCGGCCGTGGGAAGCATAACCCGCACGGACGTCCCTTCTCCGGGTTCCGTATAGACCCGCACGGCCCCTCCGTGGCTCCGGATGATACCCAAGACGGCGGCCAGACCCAAGCCTCGCCCGGTGGGTTTGGTGGAGTAGAATGGGTCGAAGATGCGCTCCCGGGTGGCCTCGTCCATGCCGCGCCCGGTGTCGGACACGTCGACGACCACGTACTCCCCCGGCCCCACACCCTCGTCCCGCAAGGCGCCCGACAAGACGGCCTCGTCCACCTCCACCTTATGGGTGCGAAGCGAGATAACGCCCGGTTGGTCCTCCAGGGCATCGGAGGCGTTGGTGATGAGGTTCATGATGACCTGGCGGAGCTGAGTGGGGTCGCCCTCGACGCATGGGGTGTCGTCATCGGAGCTGATGCCCAGGGTGGCCTTCCGCGATACCGCCGACCGGAGCAGGTCCGCCATCTCGCCCACGAGCTCGGGCAGGTCGACCCGCTCGATGGCGACCCGGCCGCGGCCCGAGTAGGCCAGCATCTGCTTGGCCAAATCGGAGGCGCGGACGGCGGCGGTCTCGATCTTGCCCAGGGCCTCGGCGACGGCTCCGTCGTCGGGAACGTTCAGCAGGGCGAGGGAGGCGTTGCCCAGGACTCCCATGAGCAGGTTGTTGAAGTCATGGGCGATGCCGCCGGCGAGGACGGCGAGGCTATCCAGCCGCTGGAGCTGCTGCATCTGGCCCTCCAGGCGGCGGTGCTCCTCCTCCTGGCGCTTGCGGGCAGTGATGTCGAACATCACGCCGATGGTCCGGATCAGATCCCCGTTCCTGCCTCGCTCCTGGATCGCACTGTCGGCGATCCACACCGTCCGGCCATCCCGGTGGCGCAGTTTCTGGTCGGCCCGGTAGATGCGGCTGTGGTCGGTGACTGCGGCGAAGATGGGGATGTCACGGATGGCGGCGGGATCGGTGTCGTACCGAATGCAGTCCTCCAGGAGACTCTCATAGATGGCCGGGGTTAGCTCATCGGCCGGGTAGCCTGTGAGGTGCTCGATCCCATCGCCGAGGAAGGTGTATCGGTCGGCGAGCCAGTCGCGTTCGTACGCCACGCCCGAGGCGGCGCCGATGACGGCCTCGTACCGGGAGTGCCCCTCGGCGACCGAGGCTTGGGCCCTCTCCATTCGGACCATGTCCACAAGTCGGCCGTAGGCATCGTCCAACACGCGAGCGATACTCGCGGCTAGCTCGATCTGCTGATCGCTGAAGGCACCGGGCTGTGTGGAGTTGATGGCAACGGTGCCGTGGGCGAAGGGCAGGTCGGCGACGCAGGTGGCGTGGACCACGCGCCACCGCATTGGGTAATCGGTCTCACCGAAGGGATCGTGACGCTCCAGATCGGGCCGGTAGACCGTCTCGCCCGTAGTCCAGGCCCGCCATACCGGGCTGCGGTGGAGCCATTCGGCCTCGGCGGAGATGGACGCTTGCAGGGGCGGGCCCTCGGGCTGGACCGATAGGTAGAGATCCAGCTCGGGCTCGATGACCTGTACCGAGACGCCGTCCACGGGGAGCCCCTCGCGGAGCAGATGGGTCCGCAGGGCATCGACGATCTGGCCCGCATCCTCGAGGCGCCGGACCTTGGCCGCCGCGGCTAGGATCTCCAGGAACCCCTCAGATCTACGAAGCCGGGCCTCCAGGAAGTCCCGAGGGGGAGCGCCCCTGCAGGAGGCTCGAGCGATGTCCGAACTGGCGTCTTGATCCACTTGCCTGCTCCTAGCGGTCGTGCCGACAATCGCCGAGCACGGTATCACGGAATTGGGTGCGACCCCACGACCGTCTCAGGCCCAGTGGGCCTCAATTCGTATCAACAATCGGCGGCAACAAGATGCTCACCGCAGTGCCCTCATTGGGAGCACTGACCAACCTGACGGCGCCGCCGTGAGCTCGCACGATACCCCACACCATAGCCAAGCCAAGCCCACGGCCCAAGGACTTGGTTGTATAGAAGGGCTCGAAGGCGTTGGCGGCCTCCTCGGCGGTCATCCCGACACCATCATCGCTGACTTCCACCAGCACCCACCGGCCCGGCTCCAGGCTCCCGTCGGCCAGGTAGCCGGTCACCTCATGCGCGGCCAGATGTGGGGCGTCCAGCCGTACCCGGATCTCCCCACCGGAGGCGACGCCGTCCCGGGCGTTGTCGAGCAGCTCGCGCACGACCAGACCCAACTGGTCCGGGTCGCCCATAACCGACGGGATGTCACGCTCGAGCCGAAGGCTGCATCGCGCATCCAGGTCCGGCGAGGCCTGGAAGCGAGCCACCTCCTGCTGCACCGTCACCGCCACCTTCACGGCCTCGCGCACGCGGCCCCCGGGGCAGTCGCCTGCACACGCCAGCATCCTGCGGGCCAGATCGGCCGCCCGCTGAGCCGCGTGAGAGATGGACTCGAGGGATCCCCCTTGGGTGTCGTGCAGCGGTGCGTCCTGGAGCAGCTCGACGTGGCCGAGGACAACCTGGAGGGTGTTGTTCAGCTCGTGGGCCAGTCCACCGGCCATCGTGCCCAGAGACTCCAGCCGCCTGGCGCGCTCCAGGCTATGCTGGACGGACTGACGGGCCGCTTCGGTGCGTTCCCGCTCTCGGATCTCATGCTTCAGTTGCAGGTTGGTCTCCGACAGCTCCGCGGTCCGAGCGGCCACCAGCGTCTCCAGGTGCTCCTCACGCTCCCTGAGAGCCATGGACATGCGATTGAAGGCCAGGGTCAGGTCATGGAGCTCGGCCGCACGCGGCGGATCGATGGTCGTGCCCACCTGGGCGCTCCCATCGGCGATCGCCATGGCGCCATCGCGAAGCCGCCGCAGGGGTCTGATGAGCCACAGCCGAGCTCCCACATTGAGCGTCACGAACAGACCCGCCAGCAGTAGCAGGAGCAGCACGGACAGCGCGCTGGAGTACGTGTTCGCCAAGCGGTAGGCATCGGCCAGTGGAACGCGTATGGAGATGGCGGATACGATGTCCCCGACCTGGCGGCCGAAACTCCGATCGGGTCCGTAGCGCGCGACCAGCTCAGCCGGGGCGTCCGAGGGCACCCCGTGGCACTGTAGGCAGTCCTTGGCCATGGTCTCGCCCTCGCGCAGCACCACGAAGTAGGGATCTCCGTTGATCTCGCGTACCTCCGAGATCGGAGCCACGTTCCGACCCGAGTTCAGGGCCCGCAGGTAGTCGGCTTCGTATCCCGTCGCCTCGTTCCCGGGGCTCCGTGCATTCACTGCACACTCCTTGTAGTAATACGCGCCGTCCTCCATGCGCTGGGCAAGCTGGTCGATGCTGCGGACGGCGAAGGTCGATGACATCCAGTGGGGGTCGAAATCATCGTGGGCCAGATCGCTCTGGTCCTCGAAGAGTCGGGGCTTGAGCTGATCGTTGAAGTAGGCATGCACAGCCAGGTAGCGGTCCATAATCAGCACGGCTCGATCGGCGGCGTCCTCACGAGCCATACGCTTCATGGTTGAGTTCACCGAATACACCGCGCAGGCGCCGACCAGGCCGAAGAACACCACCATGGCCAAGGTCTGGCTCGCAGCCAGCGTGGGACCACGTCCGTCCACCGCGCACATCCCTGCCCGCCCGCTAAGCATCCGGGCGCCGCCAGACTCAACTCCCCACCTACGCCCTGAGCCTTCGCCCTGGGTGAGGGCCCATCCTCCGTCTAGCCCGCGCCCAGGCGCTCCATGGCCATGCGATCGGCCACGGCGGCCGTGGTCATCCCCTCACGCTCGGCTACATGGAAAATCTCGATCAGCGTCTTGCCGATACGCTCGGCATGGCGCAGTGCCTTGTCGAGGCTGTAGTCGGGGCCCTCATAGGAGATGTTGATAATGCCGCCGGCGTTGGCGACGTAGTCGGGTGCGTAGAGGATGCCCTGGACTTGCAGCATCCGCGCCATCTCTTCATCAGCCAACTGGTTATTGGCTCCCCCGGCGATGATGGGCGTGCGCAGCCTGGCCACGGTGTCCTTGTTGAGCACGCCGCCGAGGGCGCAGGGAGCGAAGACGTCGGCCTCCACATCGAAGACCTCCCCGATCCCAACCGATGTGGCACCGAACTCCTCGCAGGCTCTGGCTGCTTTCGCGTCGTCGATGTCGCTCACGATGAGCTTGGCCCGGGCTTCGTGAAGGTGGCCGGCAAGGCACCAGCCCACGTGCCCGAGGCCCTGAAGTGCGACGGTGATGTCAGCCAGGGGAGCCCTTGGGTTGTAGGGGTTGCCTCGGGTGTGGGACACGGCGGCCTGGATGGCGCAGAAGACCCCGTACGCGGTCACGGGCGACGGATCGCCGCTGCCCCCGTCCTCCACGGGCAGCCCGGCGATATGGGGCGTGGCCTCTCTGATGATGTGCATGTCCTCGACGGCGGTGCCCACGTCCTCGGCGGTGATGTACGCGCCGCCCAGGCTGTCGACGAAGCGGCCGAAGGCTCGCAGCAGCTCGGGGGATTTGTCCGTCTTGGGATCGCCGATGATGACCGCCTTGCCACCCCCGCGGGGGTTGTCCGCTACGGCGTGCTTGAAGCTCATGGCCATGGAGAGGCGAAGCACGTCGGTGAGTGCCTCGATCTCGCTGTCGTAGGGCCACATGCGGCAGCCGCCCAGACTGGGGCCCAGCTCGGTGCTATGCACGCCGATGAAGGCGCTCAAGCCACTGGCTTCGTGGCGACAGTGCAGCACCTGCTCATGCTCACGGAAATCGGCGAGGGATTCGAGCCCCCCGTCGACCAGCTCAGCGGCGTCGATGATGTTCAGGTCGGCACCGCCTTGGGTCTCGGACCGGGCGCCGCCCGGGGAGTCGCAGGTCTCCATCGTCCCCACTCCAATGCTCAGAGGATGGTCACTCGGCCGAACTCACGCCCGCTTACTTATCCGCCTCCGCAGCCGCGGCCTCCTCCAAAGCCGACTCGACCCGGGTCGCGAAGTCATGGATCTCCTCGGGCTTCTCGAAGCCCACGATCATGGTGTCCACCGTGCCGAGGCCGAGGACGTATCGGATCGCCTCATCGCGCTTCGCGGGGTCCTCCCGGTACCGGCCCTCGCCGATCAGCTTCATGCCGATGACACCCTTGCCCGCCTCGTGGATGGCGCCGATGACGGGGGTGACGACCGAGGGGTCCTTGTCGTCCATGGAGTCGCCATAGGGATTGATGCGCGTGTGGACTACATCCACCCACGGGTCGCTCGCCGACCGCTTGAGGGCGGGCAGGGAGTGGATGGAGACGCCATGGGCGCGGATAACGCCCCGCTGCTTCAGGTCCTCGAGGATGTCCATCTGGCGGCGCTGATTGTCGGTCCAGTCCTCGTCGGTCATGCAGTGGATCTGAACCAGGTCGATGTAATCGGTATCCAGCTCCTGCCGGAACCGATCCACGACCACGTCCGCATCGGGGCGCTCCTCCTCGGGCAGTCCGCCCGGGCGGACCCAGACCTTGCTGATCAGGACGTAGTCCTCCCGAGGCTTGTCCGCCAAGGCCCGAGCGAGGTAAGGGTGGCTGCCGTAGATGTCGGCGAGGTCGAAGAGCCTGATGCCCTTATCGTAGGCATAGCGGAGGAGGGATTCGAACTTCTCGGCCCCCATCCGGGTCTGGTTCGAGGAGCGGTTGTGGCCGCGCATCCCCGTTCCCGCGCCGATCAGGCTGACGCGCAGGTCGGTGGTTCCGAGGGGCACGAGCTGGAAGGGGTCGGTGCTACGTACGGGTGGGGCGGCGAGGCCTCGGCGGGCCAGCATGGCGCCGCTGGCGCCGGCGACGGCGGCTTGCAGGAACTTGCGGCGATCGAGTCTCAAGGGTTGGTCCTCCTAGGTCGCTGGTCGGTGGAATGACTCAGCCCGCGGGCTCCAGGTCGGGGCCATACGTCATGGGCACGAGCCAGATATTGCGGTAGCGAACGGGGTTGCCGTGGTCTTGGAGCATGATGGGGCCCGGCTGGGTGACATCCCGGGGCATGGCCGCCCGGGTGGGGGCCGGCACTTCCACCCTCTCGTGGATCAGGATTCCGTTGTGGTAGACGGTCATCAGGGCGGGCTCGGCCAGCTCGCCGGCGTCATCGAACCGGGGGGCCCGGAACAAGATGTCGTACGTCTGCCATGTCTCGGGCGGCTTGCAGGCGTTCACGGGGGGGATGGCCGTCTCATAGATGGCCCCACAGTCGCCGAGCTGCAGCTCGTCCTGAGGAATGCCGTAAGAGTCGAGCACCTGGACCTCGTACGAGCCCTGGAGGTACACCCCGCTATTGCCCCTGCCCTGGCCCTCGGCCTCGGGCATATGTGGGACCCAGAACTCCACGTGAAGCTGGCAGTCCTCGAAGTGATCGGCGGTCGTGGCGCTGCCGCCGCCCACCTGCATGGCTCCATCGACAAGCTCCCACTCCAGGGTCTCGTCGGTGCCCTGGCGTACCCAGTGGTCGAGGCTGGTGCCATCGAAGAGCACGATGGCACCGTCGGGGGCCGCCATCCCCAGAGTGCAGTCGATGCCCGTGCCCTGGGCGAGGGCGATGGTGGAGATCAGGGGAAGCGCTAGCAAACTCATCTTCATGCCGGTCATACTCGGACTCACTCCTCGCTTTGGGTCGTTCACATCCTCAGTATAGTGCAACGGGTGACCGGGGGTGAATGGTCCGTTCCTCACCACTCGCCCGCCAGTCGGTAGTCACAGAGCCACCACTTGGGCGCCGTCTCGCCGGGGCCCAGGCTCAGGCTCCACGGGCGGGCCGGTGTGTCATCGGCCCCCAGGTCGACGGTATACGCCAC
>WJIW01000107.1 GCA_014730065.1 Armatimonadia bacterium
GCTGAATGGGGATCGCGCGATGGGCGGCATTCCGCGATTCTGTAGTACGAAGGTTCTGCCGCCGTCTCGGGCCAAAACCTCCGGTAGTCTCCGGAGGTGTCCTCATGCGCTCCCTCGTCTGTCTCGCTGTGCTCGCCGTTCCCGTCTGCTTCTCGGCCTCCGCCGAGCCCTTGGTTGTCGAGCTGGACGAGCTCCCTCCGGGGGCCGCCATGGATGCTCCGTGGCGCACGAACACTTTCGGCTGGCGGATCGACCAGGGCGCCATCGTCGCCCGGGGGGCCAGTGGCTCCCTCTTCCATGAAGACGCCGGCTACGGTGAGGTCATCAGCGTCTCCGCTCTCATCACGCCCCTGGGGGAGGAGGCCGCCGATTGGCTCGTGTGCGGGGTGACCATCGGCAGCGATCACGGCAACGCGTGGCGCCTCAACCTCGTGCGGGCACCCCAGGCGGAGGAGTACCGCCGCACCACCGAGCTGCACATGGCCCTCGATGGTCAGTGGCTCGCCGAGGGTATGGAGGGGAGCCGCTGCGAGCACCTGGAGAGCTGGGTTCGCGAAGGCTGGACCTGGGAGTTCGGGGAGACCTACCGGATGGCCCTCACCCTCGATGGCCGGGAGGGGCGCGTAATGGGGATCATCGAGGACGCCGACGGAGACCCTCTGGCTCGGCACGCTTTCGGCTTGGGCGAGAACGTCGTGCGCTCCGGATGGGCCGGCATCGCGTCGGGCAACTTGCCGATCCGTGTCGATGAGCTAGTCATCGATGTCGTCGAGACGGCCCAGCCCCCGGTGGAAGCCAGGGCCGAGCCCCGCCCCTACGTAGCCATCAGTCCCGCGGCCGAACCCGCCTTCGAGGCAACGGGCTTCTTCCGGACCGAGCGGGCCGATGGCCGCTGGTGGGTCGCGGACCCCGAGGGCAGGCCGGTGTTCCTGGTGGGCACCGACCACTGCAACTTCAACGTGCACTGGTGCGACGATCTCGGCTACGCGCCCTACAGCCGGAACATGGAGGAGAAGTACGGCGGACCGGGCCCTTGGGCCGGGAGCGCGACGGAGCGGCTGCGGGGCTGGAACTTCAACCTGCTGGCGGCCAACCACAGCCCCGAGACGCGGGGCCACGGCCTGGCCTACACGGGGTTCGTGTCCTTCGGCAGCACCTTCGCCCGGACGGCGTGGATCGCCGAGCCCATTCACTGGACGGGATTCCCCGACGTGTTCCACCCGGACTGGGAGCCCTTCTGCCGGTTCCTCGCCAGGCAGTACACCGCCGAGTTCCTGGGCGATCCGTGGCTATTGGGCTACTTTCTGGACAACGAGCTGGAGTGGTACGGCAAGGGCGGATACCTGGTCGATGACGTCTTCATGCTCCCCGCCGACGCCCCCGCGAAGCGGGCGCTGGTGGAGCACCTTCAAGCCAAGCACGGCGGGATCGGCGCCGCCAACGAGGCCCTCGGGACCGACTTCGCCGACTTCGATGCCCTTGCGGCGCACAGGGAGCCTCCCGCGCCGTCTCCGGCCCTTGGGGAAGTGAGGGACGAGTTCCTGAGCATCATCGCGGAGCGGTACTTCGCCGGCGCGTGCCAGGCGCTCGAGGCGGCTGACCCCGACCACATGGTCATCGGGTCCCGATTCGCCGGACGGGTGCCCGAGCCCGTTCTGGAGGCGGCGGCTCGGCACCTGGATATCTTCACCATCAACACCTACCCCCGGGTCGATATGGAGGGTGATGTCGTGCAGGAGACACCCGAGATGCTCCTCGGGCTGTACGAGACCATGGGCCTGCCCATGATGATCACCGAGTGGAGCTTCCCGGCCCTGGACTCGGGCCTTCCTTGCGAGCATGGTGCGGGCATGAGGGTAGACACCCAGGAGCAGAAGGCCGAGTGCTACCGCATCTTCGCCGAGACCATGGCGCGGATGCCCTTCATGGTCGGCTACGACTACTTCATGTGGGTCGATGAGCCCGAGCTGGGCATCTCGCCCAACTTCCCCGAGGACTCCAACTACGGCCTCGTGGACGTGAACGATGAGCCCTACGAGGTGCTGACCGAGATGGCGACCGAGGTGAATGCCCGGGCTCAGAGCATCCATGCCGCGAGCGACCCCGGCTGGCAGCCCGCGGAGCCCGCTGCCGCCGCCATCGTCGAGGGACCATCACCCGAGGATCTGGGGGTCAGGGGCGAGAGCGTCGAGCGCTTCGAGTGGGACCTGGGAGCATTGACGGTCGCCCACGAGCCCGGGTCCTTCGCCCTATCCAGCATCCGCGCCGATGACCTGCCGCTAGGTACGCTCCAGCCCCTCATCCACCAGTCCACACCGTCCGGCGAGCGGTGGCAGGGCCCCACCGAGACGGAGTCCGTGACCGTGTGGGAATCGGGGGACGTGCACCTCGCCGACCTGGTCCTCGCCTTCCCGGGAGCAGAGAGCGTCGGGCGGGGTTACCGCATCGGCTACCGGCTTGCCGCCAGGTCCGGCTCTCCGGTCGTCGCGGCGAAGGTCCTATGGGTCGAGAACACCGATGACCAGCCGCTGGAGGTACGGGAGACCTTCCACTACCTCCTCCCCGAGATCGGTGGCTCCAGGCGGGGCGATGAGGTGGGCGGCCCCGGAGTCCCCAACTACTATCTCCCGAGCGCGTGCTGGCACGACCCCGAGGCCGGTGGGTGGATCGGGGCCGCGTCCGTCCACAGCTCGGACTTCCTGATGAACCTGTGGATCGGCGAGGAGGGCACCGAGCACGAGCCCGGCTCGTACCACGCCGACATCCGCCGCGAAGCGGGTATCACCCTGGCGCCCGGTGAGCGTTGGGAGGAGCCTCAGCCATGGATCGGTGTCTACGGCTTCGGGCCCGATGAGCCCGGCGGGTGGCGTGCCGTCAGCCAGAGTGATGCCCAGTGGAAAGAGTGGCTCGCCAGCTTCTGAGAGCGGCCCGCATCACTCCCACGGGTCATGCTCGCCCTGAGCTTGCTCGACCCGGGGATGCTCCTGGCCGCCCCGCCGGGCGATGGAGCGTCCCGGTCGCCGCAGGCCCGCTCGCTCGTCGTTGGTCAGCTCGAAGGGGTGCCCCTCGATGGCAAAGGTCAGCCACGCCGTCGCGGCAAGGGAGGGCGCCGTGGTATGCCATGACAGGCCCTTGACGGCGTTTCGGTCGGAGTGGGGCATGGAGCCATCGGGGTTCTGAGCCGACAGGAGCGTCCGGAGGAACTGGCCCGAGTCCAGACCCTCGGCGGCCACGTACTGAGCGGTGCCCTCGTACCAGATGGCGACCGGGCCGGTGATGCCCAGGCCCGGCTGGCCGTGCGCGCCCCGGATGAACAGGTAGGTGCGGACGTATATGAGGGCGGCGGCACCCATGCCGTACTGGCGGTTCGCGGTCAGCAGCAGTGATCCCATGGTGTTCACGTCACACACGACAGTCCGGTCGCCCGGCTTGGGCATGAACCAGTACTCGCTGCGCTCGTAAGGCTTGCCCACCAGATAGAAGCTCAGCCGCCTCGCCTCGGGTCCGAACTCATTGGCCGCCATTCCCCACCAGGCACCGATGTTCGCCAGCGTCGAATCGGACACCGAGCCATCCTGCCTCTGCCGCTCCACCAGCCACTCCGCGGCCGCCCGTGCCGCTCCGGCGGCTTGCGAGTCTTCGGCGGCATCGGCGTAGCGTGCTAGGGCGAAGGCGGCTAGGCCCACGGCGCCCAGGTGCGGCTCGTCGACGACGACCTCTCCCGTGTCGGGATCGAGGCAGGCCGGCAGCGATCCATCGGCCCTCTGAACGCCGACGAGAGCAGCCACCAGCGCCTCGGCCTCGGTGGAGCCCTCAGGCGTCAGCGCCAGCAGGGCGAGGGCCTGATCCCAGATCCACGCCTGGCGGGGCTCGGGGTCCCCGTACGACGGGATCCACCCCGCATCGCTCTGGCTGGCGGCGATCCAGTCGCGGGCGGCCGCCGCCGCTTCGGCGCGTGTGTCCGCCGGGGACGACATCAAGGACAATAGGGCAGAAAGCACGATAGCCGTCACGCGGAGCCTCCGGGAATGGGCCGATCCTACAGGATTATACGGCTTCGGAGCTCGCCGGCCTGCCACCGGGCCGGAGACGCGCGGCCTACCGTGAGGAGGACAGCCCGATGGCTTGGTATGAGGAGTTCTTCGGTGAGGAGTACTTCGAGGACTACGCGGACCTGATCACACCCGAGCGCACGGAGTGGGATGTGGAGGGCATCCTGTCCTACCTTGAGCCCGCACCGGGGGCTCGCATCTTGGACCTGTGCTGCGGCCATGGCCGGCACTCCATCGAGCTGGCGCGTCGGGGGTACGAGATGTGCGGCCAGGACCTGACCCAGGTGTTCCTGGACCGGGCCCGGCGAGACGCCGAGGCGGCGGGCGTCGACGTGGAGTGGCTTCGCGGCGACATGCGCGAGATCGCCCATCCTCCGCCCTTCGACGCGGTGATCAACATGTTCACCGCCTTCGGCTACTTCGATGACGATGCCGAGGAGCTGCGGGTGCTCCGCGAAGTGCACCGCGTCCTCCGGCCCGGAGGCAAGCTGCTCATCGATGTGATCAACCGCGACTGGCTCATGGGCCGATTCCGCGAGCGGGACTGGCAGGAGCGGCAGGATGGCTCCCGGCTGCTGCTGCACCGCCGGTTCGATCCACTCACCGGGCGGAACCGGGAGGCGCGCATACTGGTGCGGCCGTCGGGCGAGATCGAGCAGCGCGAGGTGTCCGTTAGGCTTCTCAACCCTTCGGAGCTTCGTGGAATGCTGGAGACGGCCGGGCTTGAGGTGGAGTGCGGGTACGGTGGCTTCGCGGGCGAGGAGCTGACCCCGGACGCGTCGCGGATCGTCCTCGTGGCCACGAAGCCGTGATGGACGGGACAGAGGATGCGGCGCGGACGTCCGGAAGGGCGCCTCGGCGGAGGTGGTTGGGCGAGTGTACACCCGGGGGGACGACTGTGGAATCAGGGCGCGATACTGAAACCTCTGCTGATGCCAGCCGAGCGATGGCCAGCGGGGTGCCCTCGGCGGAGAAGCTCGTCGAGCTTCACGAGGTGACCCTCGAGTTGGCGACCCTGGATACCGAGGACGAGCTCTGCCGCCGAGCGGTGGAGCTGGGCCTGGAGCGCCTCGGGTTCGAGCGGATGAGCATCTGGATGGTCACGGACGATCCGCGCTGGATCCGCGGTACCTTCGGCGTGGATGAGGACGGGAGCATCCGCGATGAGCGCGGGGACACGGTGGGCATCGATCCCGACTCCACTTCCCAGCGCGCCCTGGACAGCCGGCGCCGGTACATCAAGCAGGAGCTGACGGACCTCCACGATCCCGACTACAACGTGGTCGGGCAGGGGCAGACGGGGATCGCCGCGCTATGGAGCGGCCATCAGTCCTTCGGGGTCATGTACATCGACAACGGCCTGACGAAGCAGCCGATCCCCACGGCCCAGCTCGAGCTACAGGCCTTGTACGCCTCCGCCGTCGGGCATCTCATCACAAGGGTTCGCGGCGAGCAGGCCCTGCGGGAGAGCCAGCGCCAGTTCCAGTCCCTCTTCGAGAACATGCTCGATGGCGCGGCGCTGCATGAGATCATCACCGACGAGAATGGCCACCCCATCGACTACCGATTCCTGGCGGTCAATCCAGCTTTCGAATCGATGACGGGCCTGACGCGGGACCAGATCGTGGGCCGTACGGTGCGCGAGCTGCTGCCGGGTATCGATCAAGAGTGGATCGACGAGTACGGACGAGTGGCGCTTGGCGGCACGCCCCGCCGCTTCGAGCGGCACTCGCCGGAGCTGGGCCGGCAGTATATCGTCTCGGCCTTCTCGCCCCGGCCTCGCCAGTTCGGCGTGACCATGATGGACGTCACGGAGCAGCGCCAGGCCCAGGAGCGGCTTCGACGGACGCAGCGACTGGAGAGCCTCGGCGTCCTCGCGGGAGGTATCGCCCACGACTTCAACAACATCCTGGGCGCCATCATGGGCTACACGGAGATCACCCAGGCGGAGATGACACCGGGTACTACCGAGTGGAGCAACCTGGAGAGCGTGCTCTCCGCGGCCAACCGGGCCAAGGAGCTGGTGGAGCAGGTCCTGGCCTTCAGCCGGCAGGCCGAGGTCAGGATGGCGCCCACCGACCTGAGCAGCCTCGTCCGGGAGGCCGTGAAGTTCCTCCGCGCCTCGCTGCCCGCCACGGTCGACATCCACGAGGATGTGCAGCCCGCCTCGTGGGTCATGGGCGACCCGACCCAGATCCATCAGGTGATCATGAACCTGTGCACCAACGCCCAGCAGGCCATGCGGCCCGACGGCGGCAGCCTGACCTTGGAGCTGCGCAGCGAGCGCCTCGACGACTCGCGTGCCGCAGGCCTGGGTCTGCCCGCCGAAGGGGACTACGTGCGACTGGACGTCACCGATACAGGGCCGGGGGTCGACCGTACCGTCAGAGACCGGATCTTTGAGCCCTTCTTCACCACCAAGCCCACGGGCGAAGGCACCGGGCTCGGACTGGCCACGGCTCACGGAATCGCAACCAGCCACGGGGGCGCACTGACGCTGGATGCCGACCACTCTCCTGGGGCCCGGTTCTCCCTCCACCTGCCCCGCCTCACGACTCGGCAGGCTCATGGCGAGCCGGTGGCACGGCGTGTGCCCGAGGGCACGGAGCGAGTACTGGTCGTCGACGACGATCCCGCATTGGCCGGCGTGACTGAGCGCATGCTCCACCAAGCGGGGTACGCGGTGAGCGTTACCAGCTCTCCCGTGGATGCCCTGGAGCAGCTTCGAGCCGATCCCACCGCGTTCGATGTGGTCCTGACCGACCACACCATGCCCCGCATGACCGGGGAGCAGCTCCGCCGCGAGCTACATGCCCTGAGCCCCGGCCTGCCGGTGGTGACCATGTCGGGCTACCGCTTGGGCTCCGGTGAGACATCGCCCCAATCCGCGGTCCTCCCCAAACCCTTTACCCGAGCGGAGCTGACGGCGGCCGTCCGGGCGGCCTTGGACAGCGCGCGCTAGAACGGCGCCGAACCGGGCCTCGCCTCTGGTAGTCTAACCATCAGGAGGCCCGCCATGGCGCCGCTCGCCCTATCCCTATCCGCTGCACTCCTCCTATTGGTACCCATTCCGGACCCGCCGGGTGCCGCGCCCCTGCCCCGCCTGGAGCGCCAGGCTGGCCCCTGGATGCCCTTCGTGTGTCCGGGCCAGCAAGCGCTGGCGGCAGGCACCGAGGACGGCTCCGTCGAGGTGTGGATCTGGCCGCACAAGGTCGCCACACGCATCGACCCGAGCCTTCGGGTCGGCGGCGAGGCCCGCCGTCTGGGCGACCATCTCATCGCCTTCGCCCAGCGACCCGAGTGCGCGACCGCGCTCTACGAGCTGCCGTCGGGAGAGCACGTGGCCATGCATGTCTTCGTGCCCGTCGAGGAGCCCACCGCTGCCCTCATCTTCGAGGCCCCGGACCTGGAGGAGCCTGCCGTTGTCGAGCTTCCCCTGTCGGCGTCCCTTCGGCGGGTATGGCCGGGGAGCAGTGATGGCATCTCGCCTTTCATCGAGGTAGCCGGCGAGGAAGCCGTCGTCCTGTTCAACGCCGTCGAGGGTGGCCCGGAGATCTATGCGGCCATCGACGCCACCTACCCCCTCCGCGAGCGGGTGCTGCCCCAAGGCGGAACCGCCATCGCCGTACCCCTGCGGCCGGGCGACCGTGTCGCCGTTGGCTTCGCCCTCGATGAGGGCGGCTGGGAGGGAGCCGCCGACCGGGCTTCGGAGCTTGCGCGTCACCACCGCTTCGAGATCGGGCGGGCGGGTGAGGCGTACCGGGAGATACTGGCAGGCTTCTCCATCCGCACCGGCGACCGCCGCCTCGACCAGGCCTTCCTGTGGAGTCAGGTCGCCCTGGCGCGATCTCGGATCAGGCCGGATGATGCTCCTTTGATTGTCGCTTCGGGGTATGGCCCATCCGGTGTGGGCAGCTCCCCGGGCCAGCCGTGGACCGACCTGGGAGATCTGGCGACCACCATGGAGCTGGCTGCGCCGGTGGGCATGTTCGGCGAAGTGGAGCGCGCCGTCGACGAGCTGGCTCGCCGCGATTCGCGCGACGGAGACATCAGGCGGATCGCCAGCCTGCTGTCGCCCGTCGATGCCGACTTGGAGGACCGTAGCTACCGCTATTCGTCGCCCGACGCGCCGGCCCATCTGCTACGTGCGCTGGTCGTGGCCTACCACTGGACGGGCGACGAGGGCAGGCTGCGGCGGCATGAGATCCTCATCGACGAGGCCCTCGCGGCGTGGGACCCCGATCCGCTGCTGGCCGAAGCGTCGACGGCGCGGCTGGCACTCTGGTGGGGGGCGGCCGCCGATGCCCGCGCACTCCTTAAGCTCAGCGAGAGCGAGCTGCCCGGTCTCCAGCGGCTCGCCGGGGCCGTGGATGAGCTGGCAGAGGGACTCGCAGGCCGATGGGATGGCGACCTGGGCTGGTTCCTGTCAGCCGATGGGCAAGGCGTCTCACCGCTGACCGTGGAGGCTGTGAAGTTCGCTGCCAGAGACGGCGGGCGCGCGGTGGCCCTGGTCGAGTACCTGCGGGCCCAAGGGCTGATCGCGGACCGAGGCCTTCGCACCCTGGGCCCGAGGCTCACGGGCTACCAGCCGGGGACCGAGGGCATGGGTGCCATTGATCCGGTCGTGACCGCGGAGGTAGCCCGGGCCGTACGCCACGTCGCCCCCGATCTGTCCCACCAGCTCGTGGGCGCAAACGCCGGCTTGATGGGTGAACTATGCCTGGGGGGCGCGCCCGCGGCCGTCCACGCCGACACTGGCTCCATCGTCGGTGCGCCGTGGGACTCGGCCGCATCGGCGGCCGTTGGCGGCGCGGCGCTCCGCGCGGTGCTGGGCTTGGAGCCTCGGGCCGACGAGATGCGCCTGGTGGTATCACCCCTCCTCATCGACGATCTGGGCGTGATCCTCGTGGAGGGCCTGCGGATCGCCGGCGGGCGCCTGGACCTGACCTTCGATCCCGTCGAGGGCCTGGAGGCGGAGTATGACGGGCCGGGTGAGCTGACGGTCGTCCTCCGGATCGCTGAGGGTGAGAGTGCGGCGGAGGTCTCGGGCTACGCGGAGATCCCCCTCCCTGGCCGATGACGCGGAAATGTCCCGAGGAATGAAACCTCGGGCCGCCCGAAGGTGTTGTAGGAATCAGAAAGCTCCCCGAATGGGGGAGGGATCGGCCGGCGAATCTTGAAGAGAGCCGTTGGTTGAGTCTAAGATTCTCGATGCGGAGGCAACCAGGCCCTTTTTAGGGTAGGTTCTTGCCGGACATCGAGGCATATGCTAAGCTCTGGGCTTAGCTTGGATCACCGGCAGTGGCGTAGACTGCGCGGACGGGAGGGCTGACCGAGCGGAGGAGCACGATCCGGGCAAGAAGAACGCGCTGGATACGACCGAGGAAACATGGACACTCTCGCATCCGGCGTCGATCTTCCCCCCCATCTGGTTCCTCCCCCTACGGCGCGTGCGTTGACTGCCCAACCTGTGCAAGGTAAGTCGTAGGAGGACAACACCAATGAAGAAGCTTATGCTTTTCGCGGCCCTCGCGGCTGTTTGTGGTCTCCTCGTCGTCCCGGCTACCGCCGATTGGGACACGGGCGTGACCATGGTCGCCGGCGGCCCCGTACCCCCGGATGTTCCGTGGGACCACTGGGCCTACGATGCGATCGCTGAACTGTACGATGCTGGCCTTCTTGAGGGCTATCCCGACGGGACCTTCAAGGGCAACAACAACCTGACTCGGTACGAGTTCGCCGTGGCTCTCGCTCGGCTGCTGTGGTACGTGGAGACCATCGAAGGTACTCCCGGCCCCGCCGGCGAGAATGGCGCCCCCGGCGCCGCCGGCCCCGCGGGCCCTCCCGGCCCCCAGGGTCCTGCTGGCCCCGATGGCGCTGATGGCGATCCTGGTCCCCGTGGACCGCAGGGCCCCGCTGGCCCCGCCGGCCCCGAGGGCACCGTCGACTATGACCGCGTTGCCGATATGATCTCCGATGATATCGACGGCCGCGACCTGGTCGATGAGGCCATGCTGAACCAGAAGATCCAGGAGCTGCGCGACTGGCTCGAGCCGGAGCTGGAAGAGATCACCAATCGCATGGACGATCTCTCCGATGACATCGACGCTCTCGAGGCCCGCGTGCAGGCCCTCGAGGACGAGCCCGACGTCGTTACCGGTATCCTGACCGCCGACATGGGCGCGACCGCCAATGTGGCGGGCAACGCCAACACCCTGTTCCAGGGCGGAAACGTGACCGCGAACTTCGATCCGTACTCCTCGCTGGAAACGGTTCTCGTGTTCTACAAGCGCATCAACTCCAAGACTACCGCCGCCGTCGTTCTCTTCGAGGACAACAACGGCATGCCGCAGCGGAACTTCACGGTTCCGGATGAGGCTTGGGTCAAGGTGCGCGACACCGAGGTCTTCGGCGTCGAGATGGACATCACCGTGGGTCGTCAGTACACCGCGTACGGCTATGGCCTGACGTGGGATACCGACCGCCTGTCCACCGACGGCGTGCTCCTGCAGAACCGCGACTGGAGCATCAAGGAAGCCGAGATCTACCTCGGCGGCGCCCGCAACACCAACCCGCATCTCGTGGCCCGCATCGCTGATGACATCGGCGACGACTTCTATGCCGGCGCGACCTGGGTATGGAACGACAGTGTTGGCTACGGCGGCCTGCAGGCTAACCAGCAGTTTGGCCGTGGCGGCATCGATGTGCGCTACGTCTTCGACGACAACAAGGAGATCCGCGCTGAGGTCTCCACGCCTCTCAACACCATCGGCCAGGCTGGCACCGTCGCGTGGTACGCCTCCGCCGATGTGGTTCGCAGCAACGACTTCGACATCGAGGTCGGCGCCGGCAGCGCCCCCGCGGGCTACCTGCCGGGTGCGAACATGAACCGCATGACCGCGCTGAGCCCGTACCTCCGGAACTACAACGAGGTACCCAGCGCCCTCGGCTCGGGCTACGGCCCCGGCTTCTGGAGCCATCGTGCGGACTCGGCCATCCCGTTGGTCGAGGGCACTTCGGCCCAGTGGGCGCGTCTGGTCTACCACGACGGCGACCGTGACTGGCGCTTCAGCCTCATCCACGAGGGTGACACCGGCCAGTCCCGTTACACCGGTATCGTTGGTACCGACATCAGCATCAGCGGCGACTTCGATGTCAACGTGGATCTGGGCTTCACCACCTGGACCGCCGGCAACAACATCGAGGCTGGCGCCCTGGCCCGCGCGTCCGCGAACTGGTACTTCTAGGCTTCGCGACGCCTAAGCCAGACCTGCTAGATGCAGTATCGAGGGCCCC
>WJIW01000108.1 GCA_014730065.1 Armatimonadia bacterium
TCATATGGTGGCAGAGCACCAGGGTGGCGGCGTGGGCCAGGAGCCGCTCATCCACGCCCAAGTCGAGCAGGAACTCCAGTGCGCCCCGGGTGGTGGCCGCGGGGACCGCAGCCAGCACGATGCGTCCATCGAGCGCCGCCTCCAGCGCGGTCTCGGCACTGGCCTGGTCCCTGAGCTGGGAGACCACCAAAACGTCGGGGTCCTGTAGCATCCCCGTGCGAACGGCCTCGGAGTACCTCTCTCGGTCGGCTCCGGGGTCGATCTGGGCGACGCCCGCGATGGCCCGACCGGTAGCGCCCTCCTCGATGGCGACCACGTTGTAGGAGTCAAGAGGCAGGATCGATAGGCACGACTGGAGGGTCTGGCGGCGCCCGGCGGGCAGAATGCCCGCCACCAGCACGGCCGAGCCCTGCTCCGAGAGGGCTCGGTAGACGAGGTCCTGGGCCTTGGCCGATAGTCCGATGGCGTGCAGATCGGGTGGCCGCTCCTCGGCGGCGACGATCCTCAGCATGACCCTGAGGCCACGCACCGTGGGTGTCATCGAGACTCGGACATCGACCACCTGGTCGGCATGGGTGACTCGGAAGTGGCCCGACCCGGGCGTGCGGAAGGGACTCTCGATACCCGCCAGGTCGGCGATGCGGCCGGCGAGAGGCCCATGCACGTGGGACGGCAGCAGCAGCAGGTCGCGCATCTGGTTGCTGGTGCGAAGCCGGAACATCACCCCATTGGCCCGGGGATCGCCCAGTACCATGTCGGCGCCACCGTGGAGTGCACTGGCCAGTAGGGCGGAGATGGTGCGATCGACGGACTCGAGCAGCTCCTCCTCGGTCTCGCCGGGCTCGGCCGCGCTCACGGCATCCTGCAGCACCTCCACCGATCCCTCCACGGGCATGGTGCGGCGCAGGGCGTCCAGAGCGGCCTGACGGCCCATGCGGCTGGCGAGGGCCGCCCGGATGTCATCGGCGGCAGCGACGGCGGGCTCGGCCGATACGCCGATCTCCTGCCGCGCCTGCTCCAGGACCGCCAGGTCGAGGGGGTCGGCCATGCAGATTGTGAGGCTGCCATCGGGCCGCTCCACGGGCGCCAGGGCGTGCTCCAGGCAGAAGTCGACGGGCAGCTTGGCCCAGCTATCGTCGTGGATGTTGATGCGCTCGGGACCGAAGAGGCTTAGGTCCATCTGGGTGGCCAAGGCTCGGGCCACGTCCTGGTAGCTCACGTACCCCAGGTCCACCAGGATCTTGCCGATACGCTCGTCGGACGAGGTCTGGGCCGCCAGCGCGGCATCCAGCTCATCCCGCGTGACGACCTGCTGCTCGAGCAGGATATCACCCAACTGCCTGGGCATGCCGCCCGACCTCCTCTCCGCCCGAGATCATCGCGCCCTGTGTCTCACCCCGGGCCTTCATCCCGAGCCACTCACGCAGGCGGCTCTAGAAGTACCACTGGGCCGACGCCGCCGCCAGTCCGCCCGCCTGAACGCCACCGGCCTGGTCGTTATAGAGGGTGAGCCCCAGGTCGGCGCGGATGTCGAAGTCGCCCGAGATGGAGATGTCCGTCCCGGCCAGCGCCGTCCAGCGCGAAGCCTGGATGCCGCCCTCGTGGAGAACCCGGACCCGCCAATCGCGGTCACCGGAGTGGTACAGGAGATCGATCCACTGGCTGGAGGTGCCGCGGACCATGGGCACGTCGGAGCGCAGCCTGTGGAACCAGAAGCCGGGTCCGTAGTTACCCGGTCCGGGCGCCTCGCCGTAGTTGTGCAGGTAGGGCGTGAGGGCCGTGAGCGGATCGCCGCCGGGGTTGTAGCCGGCGGGTGCGCTGCCCGCGCCTACATCCATTCTCAGGTCCTCGCCATTGATGACCGTGGCTTCGGCGTACCACGCGATGTTTCGGGTGGAGAAGCCGGTCAAGGGGAAGGAGACCTCGCCCCGGACTTCCTTGTTCTGGTCGAAGGTGTAGCGGGCATCGGCTCCGAGCCGGCCGAGTCCACCCCCGCCGATGATCCCGCCGAAGCCTGTGGAGTCGTTGACCACCCACGTCAGGCCGCCGTAGAGATCGCCGGCGATGTCGTCTCCCAGGCGGCCCACCAAGTGCGGCCGGGTGCCCCGCGCTCCGCCGATATAGAGCTCGGCTTCCTTCACGCTCCAGTCCCGGTTCACGATGCGAACGCCGTCGGTGGAGAGGCTGTCCTGATCCCAGGTGAGGCCATAGCCGTAGTCGGTGTACTGCCGGCCCACGGTGACGTCCACATCGATGCCCAGGAGCTGGGTATCGCGCACCTTAACCCACGCCTCATCGGGCTGGGTGAAGGTGCGGGCTGTGCCGAGGCCGTTATCGCCATCGAAGAGCACAACGGCGGCGGTGGTCTTCGCGTTGATCCGCTTGTGGAACACCAGGATGGTCTCGAGGACCGAGAAGGGCTGGGGGTTGGGGTTCGTGAAGACGCCCGCCACGTTCGCCGTCGAGGCGACCACGCCCATCTCCGTGTTGAGCACGCCGGTAATGACGTCGGGCTCGTCCTCCAGGGCTTTGACGCGGGATTCCAGGGCATCGACGGCATCGGCAAGATCATCCAGGCGGTAGCTCATGCCCGAAAGCTCATCGGAGAACTCGTCGTGGAGGGCCTGGATCGCGGCCGCCAGCTCCTGGGAGTCGATCAGGGAGCGATCATCGATGGCTTGGTCGATGGCGGCCTGAAGCCGCTGGGGATCCACGGTTCCCGCCGGTCCCCGCGGTCCGCGCGGCCCCTCCGGTCCACGGAGCCCCTGCGGCCCGGGGTCGCCTCGGAGGCCTTCGGGCCCGATGGGACCGGGTGGTCCCGCCTCCCCCGCTGGTCCCGAGGGCCCTGCCTGGCCGGGGGCGCCCGGCGCGCCCATGCTCATGCGCTCCTCCAGGGCGTACATCAGGCGAGCCAGAGCCTGGGCGAACTCGTATCGCGTAAGGAGCCGGGTACCGCCGAAGGTGCCGTCGGGGTATCCCTCGATTAGCCCGGCGTCGTACAGCTCGGCGATGGCGTCGTAGGCCCAATGGTCCCACGGCACGTCGGGAGGCACGCCCGTGCCATCGATGGTAACGAACCCTCCATCGTCGGCGATGGCCCATCCGCACAGCAGGGCCACCAGACCCGCGATGATCCATGTCCTTACGCTCATCGTCGATCCCCTCCCGAGGGCCTGGGCGTGGCCGCGCGTGGAAGCAGTGTGCGCGACACCGCCGCCGCCGGCTTGCGGGGGACGGGATGGCGAAGCAGATCGATGGATACACGTGCGATGAGAGAAGGTCGCATCCTCAAGCCCCTGCCACTGGTCGGCGGACCGTCCGCGGCGCGAGAGGCGCGACGCGGAATCCTCTAGTGAGGCCCGTCGAGCCTATAAAGGCCCGCCTGGCGGAATTGTTCATGGGCCCGCCGGTACTCGGCTCGGGTGGGATGACGGTCGACGCCGGGGTGCGAGCGGGCCATGAAGCAGGGACGGTACTGGCCCATCACATTCACGAAGGTATGGGGCGAAAGCTCCTCGGCGACGAACCGGGCCAGCTCGCCGCTGCCAGCCAGACCGTCGGGGAGCACCAGGTGCCGGATCATCAACCCCCGCCGAGCGACGCCCCTCTCGCCCATCTCCAGGCTGCCCACCTGTCGGTGCATCTCCCGAAGGGCCGCACGGTTCACTTCGGGGTAGTCCCGGGCCCCCGACAGCCGCCCGGCGGCGTCGGGATCGGAGTACTTGGCGTCGGGGAGGTAGATGTCCACGATGCCATCCAGCAGCTCGAGGCTGGGGAGGGAGTCGTACCCACCCGAGTTCCAGACAATGGGGATCTGAAGCCCGCGGTCACAGGCAGCGGCCAGGGCCACCAGGACCTGAGGCAGCACATGGGTGGGGCTCACCAGGTTGAGGTTGTGGCAGCCGAGGCGCTGTACATCGATGAATGCCGAGGCCAGCTCGTCGGTCTCAAGTCGGCGACCGGCGACGCGGTGGCTGATGTCGTAGTTCTGGCAGAACACGCAGCGGAGGTTGCACCCGGAGAAGAAGACCGTGCCGGAGCCCCCCTGACCGACGAGGGGCCGCTCCTCGCCGTAGTGGGGCCCATGGCTCGCCACCGCGGCCCGGGCAGCCAAGCCACACACTCCCGTCTCTCCCGCCAGCCGGTCCACGCCGCAATCCTGAGGGCAGATGCGGCACTCGCCGAGGGACTCCATCGCCGAGGCGGCGCGGCGAGCCAGCTCGCCCGACTGGTGGAGATTCAGATACGACGGGAACAAGCCCATGGGCTGAGGCCGTCCAATCCCTGGAGGTCCCTCGGCCGATGCGGGCCAAAGAGACCCCCAGCGCTTGTGGCGCTGCCCGAATCATAGCATGACAAGGGAGCCGAGCCATGAAACGCCTCAACCTCACTCACGTGCTGCTGTTCTTCGTACTCGCCGCCCTGGTCCTGAACCTCGCCGTGATGCTCCAAGGCCCGGCTCGGGCCGCCGTCGCCGATGACCTGGACGACGTGGTGCGGGAGATGGATGAGCTCAACTACACACTGAAGAGCGTGTCGGGCGAGCTCGATGGTATCCAGCGCGAGCTCTCGGACATCGCCGACGCCGACATCTTCGAGGTTCGTGCGACATCGACCGCAGGCGCCACCAACGGCATTCCGGTAGTGATAGTAGAGGATTAGGCGACCCGATCCGCGGCCGCGGGCCTAGCCGCGAAATCGGCGCTGGCGGGGGAGGATGTAGGCTGCGTCCCGCGCATATCTTGTGGGTTGACCGCAACACCCTGGAGGGAGCATTAAGCGCTCCCCTATTCTTCTTCTCTCACGGAAGGAGGCCCACAAGTGGCCCACGTAATCGACGCCGACACCTGCATCTCCTGCGGCGCCTGCGAGCCCGTCTGCCCCGAGGACGCGATCTCCGAGGGCGATGACACCTACGTCATCGATGCCGACAAATGCACCGACTGCGGCTCCTGCCCGCCCGAGTGCCCGGTCGAGGCCATCTCGGCCCAGTAGCACTTAGCGAAGAGCATCGCGTAGACCCGAGACCCTCGGCGCCACCCCACGGTGGCTCGAGGGTCTTGCCGTGTACGCCGCCGACCAGGGCTTGTCGCGCGCCGTGCCGAAGCCTGACCCGGGTGAAGCGTGTGGCCCTCCGGGGCCGGAGAGGCGGGAGAGTCCATGTCGGGTCCGAGAGACACCATAGATCGTAGGGAAGCGCTCCGACGCATGGCCGGAGGGGCGGCGGGACTGGGGCTGGGACTATCGGCCTTGAGCCCGACGGCCCGTGCCCAGGATCGACGCCGACCCAATATCCTGTTCGTGCTCATCGACGATCTGCGCTGGGATGCCGCGTCCTTCATGGGCCATCCGTTCCTGCGGACACCCGGCATCGACCGCATCGCGGGCGAGGGCGCCGTTTTCCGCAACGCCTTCGTTACCACATCCCTCTGCTCGCCCAGCCGGGCGTCCTTCCTGAGCGGGGCCCATGCCCATCGACACGGGGTCCGGGTCAACGACACCATGGACCCCCTCCCCGGTGTCGATCTCTTCCCCAGCGTGCTCCAGGATTCGGGCTATGAGACGGCCTTCATCGGGAAGTGGCATCAGCGACCGGTGGCCGATCCCCGCCCGGGCTTCGACAAGTGGCTCAGCTTCGTGGGGCAGGGAACGTACCTCGACCCGGAGCTGAACGAGGACGGCCGGCCCTTCACCGCCGAAGGCTACATGACCGACATCCTGAACCAGTACGCCCTCGAGTGGCTGGGGGCGCGCGGCGACCAGCCCTGGTGCCTGACCCTGAGCCACAAGGCCGTCCACGGGCCCTTCACGCCGCCCGAGCGCCACGCCGACCTGTTCGCCGATGTGGAGATCCCCGAGCCCGAGAGCTGGGACGAGGACTTCTCGGACAAGCCGGAGTGGATGCGCCGGGCCCTCGCCTATGGCGCCCGGCGGGAGCAGTGGCTGGAGAGCGAGGGCGCGCCCATCCCCGAGGCCATCCCCGCCCCCGACTGGGACCCCACCCAGAAGGCCCGGCTCGACTACTACCGCTCCATCCTGGCCATCGATGAGGGCCTGGTACGCATCCTCGACCTGCTGGAGGGCCAAGGCCAGCTCGACGATACCCTGGTGCTGTTCACCAGCGACAATGGCATGTTCTGGGGCGAGCACCGGCGGGGCGACAAGCGACTCATGTACGAGGAGTCGATCAGGATCCCCATGGTCGCCCGTTACCCGGCTCTGATCGACCCTGGCACCACCGTCGACGAGATGGTCCTCAACATCGACGTGGCCCCCACCTTCCTCGACGTGGCCGGCGCCGAGATCCCCGGCACCGTTCAGGGCGAATCGGTCACGCCACTCCTCACCGGCGAGGAAGTGCCGTGGCGCGATAGCTTCCTCTACGAGTACTTTCGGGAGGATTGGCTGCCCGGGATCCCCACCACTATCGGCGTGCGCACCGAGGACTGGAAGCTCATCACCTACCCCGAGATCGACGACACACCCGAGCTGTACAACCTGGAGGCGGATCCCCACGAGCTGCATAGCTTGGCCCTCGACCCCGCTCACGCCAGCAAGCTGGCGGAGCTGCGCGCGGAGCTGGAGCGGCTCAAGGAGAAGACCCGGTTCGGGGACCCCATACGCCGTTACATCCGCAGGCGCGGGGACCTGGTGCTCCATTACGACTTCGACGGCGCGACCGCGGCCGGCATTCGCGACCGATCCTCGACCAAAGCCCACGGCACCCTCGAGGGCGGCGATCTCTTGCTAGGCGGCGCCTTCGGCGGATCGGTGAGACTCAAGGGAGACGGGGGCATCGCCGTACCGATGGCCGAGGCCCTGGATCCCTCCATGAAGCCCCTGACCATCATAGCCACGGTCCGGGCCGACTCGCCCGACGGCGTCATCCTGGCGCGCGGCGGCCAGTCCCACGGCTACGCTCTGCACGTCCAGGGCGGCAAGCCGGTGTTCACCTTGAGGCAGGGCGGCAGTATCGCGAGCGTGGTGGGCGAGCGAGAGATCACGGGGGAGTGGGTCGAGCTCACCGGCGTCCTCACCGGCGCGTGCGAGCTGGCGCTGTATGTGGACGGCGAGGAGGTCGCCCGCGGCCAGAGCCGGTACTTCA
>WJIW01000109.1 GCA_014730065.1 Armatimonadia bacterium
CTTCAGGGCATGGAACACCTCGGCGCCCCAGCGGAGAGCCTCGCTGAAGGAGGGCGCGCCAACGGGCATGGCCATGAATTCCTGCAGATCGACCGAGGACTCGGCGTGCTTGCCGCCATTGAGGATGTTCATCATGGGCACGGGCAGAGTCCGAGCGTGGACGCCGCCGATGTAGCGGTACAGGGGCACCTCGAGGAGTGAGGCCGCAGCCCTGGCACATGCCAGCGAGACCCCAAGAATGGCATTGGCCCCAAGCTTGGCCTTGTTGGGGGTGCCATCGAGGTCGATCATGGTCTGGTCGATCTCGACCTGGCTCATCACATCGAGATCCACGATGGCGGGCCCGATGACGGCCTCCACGTTCTCGACGACCTTCAGCACGCCCTTGCCCAGATAGACATCCTTGTCGTCGTCGCGAAGCTCCACGGCCTCATAGGCGCCGGTGGATGCGCCGGAGGGTACCGCGGCGCGGCCCACGTCACCGGTCTCCAGGGCCACCTCGACTTCGACGGTGGGGTTTCCACGGGAATCCAGGATCTGTCGTGCGACTACATCGACGATTGTGCTCAACGAAGCTCAACTCCTCGGTTGACGCGCCATGGGGCGCTGGCTTACGTGTTGGGATCTTGCCGGGGCGGCATTGTAGCACGTTTGGGGCGGGTTGAACCAAAGGGCGGGCGCTGAGCGTCCTATCCTACGAGGCGGTGAGAGTGCGATGCGAACCCTACTTCTGGCTCTGGTCACCGCGGCCCTAGCGGCCGGCGCGCTGGCCGAGCCCAACACCATGGCCCAAGTGGCCTTCTCTCGAGACGGCAACATCTTCGTCGCGGACCTGCGCGAGGGCACGGAGCGCGCGGTCACCGACGATGGCGCCCCTATGGGGCCAGGTGCGACCACCTACGCATGCCCTACCTTCGTGGACCGGAACATCGTGATGTTCATGTCGTGGACATTCGACGACCAGGGCGCTCTGGCGGGCAGCCGGCTCCATGCCGGCGTGGCCGCCGACGAGCCGCAGATCACCACCTGGGAGGAGGTTGTCCAGCCCCTGGGCTTAGGCGCCATCGCCTATGACCAGATCGTGTTCCTGGAGATGGATGGCGAGCCCGAGGACCCCTTTGGAGCGGAGCTGCATGTCTCCATCATCAACTCCGAAGGCCACATCCTGCCCACGGACATCACCACCTGGTACGGCGACGTATCGCCCCATGTGGCGAGGCTCAGGGTGTCGGACGAGGGCGACCTGATCACCCTCCCCCGCTGGCCCACGGACGTCTCCAGCCCCTATGCAGTCAGGGACATCGCCAACGACAGGGAGCTGGACCTGATCCCCGATGACCTGCTCGGCGCGGTGCTGCTCCGCAGCGTGGACTTCGACAACGACGCGGCCTATGGCGTGCTCGAGGTGATCGGAGAGGTGCCCGAGATGGTTACGGGGCTCTACCGACTCGACCTCGATGGCCGGGCCCACCAGCTTATCGCCCAGCTCGACGGCGCGGCCCTGCTGGCCGTCGATGAGGATGAGGGCATCGCCATCGTCTCCACCGGCGAGCGGGAGCTCTACGTCGTGGACCTGCAATCGGGCGAGGCCACATACCTGACCGACGGTCTGGACCCGGACATCATCTCCCAGCCCGCCGAGGAGGCTCAGCCGCCCGATGCCGAGGACTGATCCTCGGGCATGCGGTACCCACAGGCGCGCAGGGCGGCGGCCACGGCCTGGTCATCGTCCTTGACGTTCTCCACGCCCGAGGGCGTGACCATGAAGGGCGTCCGCTCCCGGTCCTTGGCGCGGAATAGCACGACATACGAGTTGCTCCCCGCCACGTAGCCCTCCAGTCTGTTGCCGGCCAGCTGATCCAGGACGGCTTCGCGCTTCCTCTCCGGAAGCGTCAGCTCGTCCATGGTGGTCAGTGTCACCCGAGGGGGCACTTTGGCCTGGGACTCCAGGTCCTGCCAGATGTCCTGCCCCGCTTCCATGGCCGCCGCGCGCCGGGCCGCATTGCCCGCCAGGATGGCCCACGAGCTGCGCCCGATGCCCAAGACCGATAGAACGGGGTCCAGGAGGCGGTTCAGGGGGTACTCGATCCGCTGCATGAGTGGGTCCTCGCTCGGGGGCAGGGATAGCTCGCCGGTGCCGAGGAAGGCCGTCTCCAGGTCGCTGGGTAGGGGCGAGATGCCGCTCAGGTTGCCCGCGGCATCGGCGTAGGCCATCGCGCCTTGGGTCACGGGCTGGGACACGAAGCCGTTGGCCGACAGGTGCACCATCCCATCCTGGCAGGCCGCTCGGGAGGCGCCGGAACCGGGCTCGTAATCGACCAGGAACACGGTGCCCCGCACCGCCGCCACGGCGCCGGGAGTGCCAACGGCCAGCTCCGACTCGGCCCCGAAGCGGTTGCTCACCGACGCCATCAGGCGTCCTTGCCGAACGGTGAAGGAGTGATCGCGGTAGTCGCCGCCTCGGTTGTAGTCGAGCCCCGTGAGCTCCACATCGCTGCCTTCCACGACCACGAGTCGCGTGCCATCGTGGAGCTCGAGCACCACGCGCCCGCCAGGACCCGTGACCACCGTGGCCCCCGAGGTCAGCTTCGTTCCCTCGTCGGCTGGCAGCGAATCGCCGTCATCGTTGGTCAGTGTCACATCGCCGGTGAGGGAGTGGACCTCGGCGAAGAACTCCGCGTTCTGCCGCCTGACGCCGTCGGCGACGAGCAGCACGAGGATGATCAGCAGGCCCCATAGGACCCGGCGATCGAGCCACCCCAGGTAGCGTCGCCAGCCCTTCCGCTCCTCACGGTCGCGCCTCTTGGCGCGGCCCTCTTCCTCCTCGGCCAGCTCCTTGAAGGCCTGGTCCAGCGCCTCTCGATCAGTCTTCGGTTGCGTCTTCTTCTTCCGCTTCCAAGGCAGCATTCGCCGTCACCTCATCTCCGCCGTCCCGCGTGGGTCTCGGCACGATGGCGTAGATCGAGGCTGGCTCCTGGCGCCCGCGGATGTCGACCTCGCCGATCCGCTCCATCTCCGCCAGCTCGCCCACCTCGTCGGCCACCGCCTCGCTTACCAGAATGGTCGTCTCCCACCTATGGCTATACCCTTTGCACAGCTCATCGATACGTGCGGCGGTGTTCACGGTGTCGCCGGCGGCGGTGAAGTTCCACTTTCGCTCGGCGCCCATGTTGCCCACGATCGCGGGCCCGGAGTGAATGCCGATGCCGATGCGGAACTCCGGCCGACCCTCGGAGCGCCACCCGGCATTGAGCCGAGTCAGGGTCTGGCGCATGAGCAGGGCGGTGAGGATCGCCTGGCGGCGGTGATCCGCATCGGGGTCGAAACAGCCGTACAGAACCATCATCCCATCGCCGATGAACTTATCGACCAAGCCGTCGAACCGGAACACGGCATCCACCATGGCGTTGAAGTACTCGGTAAGCTGGGCGACCACAGCCTGGGGATCCATCTGCTCCGAGAGGGTGGTGAAGCCGCGGATGTCGGTGAACATGACCGTGATCTCCTGGCGCATGCCCCCCAGGCTGGCATCGTCGGGATGCTCGGCGAGTCGCTCGGCGACCTCGGGGGCCACGTAGGC
>WJIW01000110.1 GCA_014730065.1 Armatimonadia bacterium
GGGCGCCCGGGGCGCCTCAGATGGGTAGCAGGCGCGTCGATCCGAAGATGGAGGTGGCCGCATTGGGCGAGATTTTGCGCCCCGACGAGCTGGACGTACTGGACACGATCAAGAGGGAGCCCATGGAAGTATGGGGAGGGAAGACCATCTGGGTGTGGGGCCTGTCCTTCCAGCAGTTCATGGCGCTCATGGGTGAGGCTCAGCGCCCCGATGGCGAGGGCCGGATGCGCTTCGATGGCGAGCGGTACGCCATCTGCCGGGTCATCGAGTGCGCGCGCGACAGCGGCGAGCGGGATGCCAAGCCCCTATTCAGCCGGGACAAGCACTACGACTGGCTCCGCGGCCAGGACGCGGGCACCATCGATGCCATCGTTCGGCGGTCCATGGAGCTGTCGGGCGAGGCCGAAGGGATAATGGACCCGGACCCTACCACCGCCGGCCCCTAGTTCTGGAGCGCCGGCTGAGGCGGCTGGCGGTGGGAAGTTTGGGGCGGCTGCCGGCGGAGATCTCGGTGAGTCTGGCGGAGACGCTGGCGGCTCTGATGGCGGCGCAGGACCTCGGGGGAGAGGGGCAGAACCTGCTGAGCGATGACCCCTGAAGGCCTACCGCGAGATGATCGCCATGGGAACCCGGCAGCCCACGTGCGGGCGGATTGGCTGTGCCTGGGCGAGCACAAGGTGCTGCGCGAGACGACCGAGTACTGGACTTCGGCTCAGCGGCAGTCCCACTCGCTGCATGAGGTTTCGTATAGGGCGTGCTTCAAGGCGGAGCTGCCGCTTTACTTCATCGAGCGGTACTCGGCCGAGGGCGATGTGGTCTACGATCCCTTCATGGGCCGTGGCACTACTCTCCTGGAGGCGGGGCTCAAGGGGCGGGTCCCCGAGGGCAATGACGTGAATCCGCTGGCGGAGGTTCTGTTGCGCCCCAGGCTGGAGCCTCCGACGCTGGAGGCGGTGGCCGCACGGCTCGGGGAGCTGGACTGGGATCGGGCCGCGCCCCTGGATCTGGACCTCAGCATGTTCTACCACCCCGAGACTCTGGGTCGGCTGGCGGCTCTGAGAGCGTACCTGCTGGAGCGGGCGGCCTCGGGCGAGCTGGATGCCGTCGATCGGTGGATCCGGATGGTGGCGACCAATCGCCTGACGGGCCACTCGCCGGGGTTCTTCTCGGTCTACACCATGCCGCCGAATCAGGCGGTCAGCGCCGAGTCGCAAGTGAAGATCAACCGCCGCCGGAACCAGCGGCCGGAGGATGCTTACAAGGACGTGCCGGCGCTGATCCTCAGGAAGTCGAAGGCCCTCCTGAAGGATGTCACGCCGCTGGAGCGGCTCCTTCTCGATGAGGTGGCGACGGGGGCGCGGCTTCACTGCTGCGACGTGCGGGACACAAAGGCCATCGAGGCTGAGAGCGTCGCACTGGTGGTGACCTCTCCGCCCTTCCTGAACGTGGTTCAGTACGCCAAGGACAATTGGCTCCGGTGCTGGTTCAATGGCATCGACGCCGAGGCGGTGGCGGAGGCGATCACTACACCGAGGTCGGTGCGGGACTGGTCCCAGGTCATGTTCGACTGCCTCCTGGAGCTGCGCCGGATACTGCGCCCGGGTGGGCGGATCGCCTTCGAGGTGGGCGAAGTGACCGGCGGGGACGGCGAGGTGCGACTGGACGAGGTCGTAGCTCCCCTTGGTATCGAGGCCGGCCTGGACTGTGAGCGCATACTCATCAACGAGCAGTCGTTCACGAAGACCGCCAACTGCTGGGGCGTGAAGAACAACCGCAAGGGGACGAACACAAACCGCATCGTGCTCCTCCGCAAGCCCTCGTAGATCGCGCCTCGCTTGCGCTACCGGCCCGGGCCGGCTGACCCTCCAACCCTTCCGAGGTGACAACTCATGAGTGTATCGCTGATGCTCGATCAGCCCGAGTCGGTGCTGGATGAGTCGGGCTACTCGCTGGTGCATCTGTGCCGGAGCTACTGGGATCAGCTCGACGTAACGGACATGATCTATGAGCCCATCTCCGAGTCGGTCATGCTGGAGCCGGACTACAGCGCCGGGAGCAACGTGCTGGCGGACTTCGAGACGACCTGGGGCGACTGGCGCGAGATCACCGGCCCAGCCCTCTCCGACGAGACGGGACTGCTCCAATCCCAGGTTAGCGGGGTCTCGTCTGCATGGATCGACAGCCACAAGGAGTACGAGCGCGACCAGGCTTTCGTGCTTCGGTTCTACCTCTACGAGCCGCCGCCGGGGTTCCTGGGCCAGGCGGGAGTCACCCTTTACTTCGGGGGGCGCTACTCACTGCGGGTGGATGCCGATGGCACGGGCATCCTGGGCAGGGACCCGAGCCTGGAATGGGTGGAAGGCAAGGAGCCGGACCTGGACGGATACGGCACCCATGAGTGGGTGGAGCAGGGCCCGCTGCTGGACGTGGGCGACAACCTGTTCGGCCAGTGGCACCGGGTGATCGTCCTGCCCATCAAAGGTGACCGGATCTTGGTTCTCGGGGGCCGAGGCAAGGGGTTCGTATGGAGGGAGCCGGATGTGCTGGAGACGACGCCCGAGGTCGAGGAGGGCGAGGAGGAGGTAACGTATCGCTACGCATCTTTCAAGGCGCCCGTTCGGGTTCGAGGTGATGGCGGGGCCTTCGCCCTGAACATCTCGACGCCGACCTATGCGACCAGCGGATCCATAGCCAGTCCCCTGCTGCGGATGCCCTACACGGCGACGGTCCTGCCGACCGACTCGCTCACGCTGGAGCCCCGTCCGGGGCTGGCGGGCTCGGTCTCGGTGCTGTCGGAGCCAGGCGGCAGCGCACTCGAGGTGCCCTGCAACGCCATGGCGTACTCGGTGCAGGTCACCAGCTTCGATGGCCATCCGGGCGTGGTGTACGACGTGCGTGTGGACTTCCCGCCAAGCACTCGCTTGCGGTCGCCGACGGCGATCGATGCCGGGCCGTACCTCCTGGAGCTGAGGGAGTCCTGCTCGCTGCGGGACCAGAGCGCTCGGCTTCGCGCCGTCATCGACAACGCCGACGGCAGCTTCACGGCCAAGGCGGATCGATGCAACATGCGGGCGGAGCTGACGGTGGATGGCACCCGCAGGTTCACCGGCCTGACGGGCCCGTCCAGCCTGCTCCCTGGCGCCGCACCTCGGTGGGAGGTGGAGGCGGAGGACCTGTTCAAGCGGCTCCGGCACTCGATACTCAGCAACCAGACCACGTACGACGGCCAGCCACATACCGAGGTGGTCCGTGCGCTGCTTAGCTCGGCGGGGTTCCCCGACACGGAGCTGGACATCGCCGAGAGCGACTACGACCTACCTGCGAGTCAGGGGGACGACGGCCCGCTGTTCCAGCCGCGCAACGGCGAGACGGTGGCCGACTTCCTGGAGTACATCCGGGAGTCGTTCTCGGGCTGGCGAATGTACTTCGATACGGCCGGGGTCTTCCACTATGAGCCCGCGAGCACATCGACCTCGGCGGCGGCCTACTTCAGCGGGTACACCTCGGCCGATGGATCGACCCAGCCCATATTCCGGATGAGCGACGAGATCGACGAGACGGGCTTCGCCAACGAGGTGTACGTCATTGGCATGTCGCCCGGGGGCGAGGTGCTGTCGGCGTACTACCTGGACTACCGCAGCCAGAACGACCCCACCTACCCCCAGTACGTGGGGGAGCGCAGGCTGCTGATCTGGGTCGACACGGCGCTGAGCAGTCGGGAGGCCGTCAACTGGGTCTGCCGCACGCTGGCGGACGAAGCGACCCAGTTCCGTCGTCGAGTACGGTTCGAGGGGCCCTTCGTGGAGACGGTGGTTCCGGGTGACTGCATCGATCTGGACGGGGAGACGATGCGGGTGTTGCGGATGGACTCGCTACTCGTCCCCCAGGTGTCCAGGACCCTGTACGAGGTGGAGCCTGCATAGGGAGGAGAGAGGCCATGGGAGCTGAGGATCGTCTGCGCGGCGCGCTGAGCAACCTGGCGCGCGGCGCTTCAGGGAGCCGCGTCTTGGTGCGACGCATCACGTCACGGCAGGAGCGCTTGGGCGAGTCGGCGGCTGAGCTGGCCACGGTGCACGGCCTGGGCGAGTCGACGGCACTGACGCCCGGAACGGCCGGATTCGCCCACTACTTCATGGTGGGCAAGGACGGCCTGGACGACGCCACCGTGGTGCTCGGGTAGGCGGAGGGGAGTGGGCCATGGATCCGCCGTGCAGCGATTACTGGAGCGAGGACTTCGAGTCGAACGCTCCCGGGACCAGGCCATCGGGATGGTCGTCGGTCACGGGTTTGGTGTCGTGCGTGGAGCACCGCGGGAGCATATGGGCCAGACTCGGGGCCAGGGGCAGCATGCAGGCGTGGGTGCCTTCGGCCTACCCGGACCGGGTCAGATGCAAGGTCGAGGTGATGTCCCTGGCGCCGGAGGGTGGTGGCGATGAGTACTTCATGGTCAGCCTTCGCGGACCGGTGATCTACGTGGCGGTGTTCGCCCTGGCAGCGGGGGGCTTCGAGGTGCGTGTGGGCTCGGGTGGAGACTCGGCGACGGTGTCGACTGCCGACCCCACGGGCGAGGTGCTGGAGTGGGAGGCCAAGGTGGTGGAAGGCGGCGTGGAGCACTGGCTCGACGGAGTGCTAGTGGCCACCACCGGCCCCCCCTACGACCTGCCCTCACAGAAGATGTACCCGTACGTCTCGGCTGCCGCCAGCTCCACGGACGTGAGAGTCGACGACATGAGCCTGGGCATCTACATCACGGGCGGATCGGCCCTGGCGTCCGACCGAGTGAGCGTCAGTCGGCTCGCCAGTAGGCCCGAGTCCCATAGCGAGCGGGTCCATCTGGCCACCAGTTTCGGGGGTGTCCCCGCCACCGATCTGGCGTCCATGATCGCTCGCTGCCCGGCTCTGGCGACGCTGCCATCGGGGCTGCGTCTGCGGGGGGTGGAGGTGGATGACGGAGTCCGGGTGGCGGTGGGCGAGACCGCGTTTGGAGACGGGGTGATCGAGGTGGCGGACCTTGCTGGGCACCAGCGCCCGGCCATCTGCGCGGTGGGGGCCTGGAACGAGTTCCTGCTGCTTACGCTGAAGGACGGCGGCCTGTACCTGACCCGGGGGGACATCCATGGCGGTGCCCCTCGGCTGGACACCGGCAGCACGTCGGCGATCGTGGCCTCGGAAGTGGCCCTTGCCACTCCGGCGATCACGGTACTGCCCGATGGAAGCTTGCTGGTGTGCTACCAGACGGAGAGCGCGGAGCTGGTGCAGATCCGCTCGACCGACGGGGGAGCGACCTGGGAATGACGGGACCAAGGGAGGCAACAAGACATGCCAACGCATGACATCCCTTCGGGCAGCACCTACGCGTCCGGTGATACGGCGCCCACGGTGCGTACGAAGCTGAACGCGAACGTGAGCTGGGCCGAGACCCAGATGCAGGGCATAGA
>WJIW01000111.1 GCA_014730065.1 Armatimonadia bacterium
CAAGGGGCTGCTGGGCTAGCGAGTCTCCACGGATCTTTGGGGTGGCGGCGGGCGGCCCCGCCCGCCGTCCGCCCTCACTCCCCGCCTGTGCGCCACCGCCAGGCCGCCCTTCTGCCCCGGCGACCGCTTCGGTATAATCCCTGCGGTGCTAGGGAGAAGGCAAGGATCGACCGCCCTCAAGGTGTAACCCTCCGTGTGGCCCGGGTGGCCATGTGCCCCACTCTGGCGCCCAATCGCCGACGGGAGACCGTGCTGTATGATCCGCTTCTTCCTGCGAAGGCCGGTGCTGGTCGCCCTGTGCGTCATCATGATCCTCCTCGCCGGGGTCCAGTCGGTTCGCAGTCTCACCGTCGAGCTCTTCCCTCCCGTGAACTTCAACCAGATCCAGATCGAGACCGTGTGGCCCGGGGCCAGTCCCGAGGAAGTCGAGAACCTGGTCACCTCCAAGCTCGAGGACGAGGTCTCCGATGTCGAGGACATCGATTACATGACCTCCAACTCCATGGACAGCCGCTCCTCCATCACCATCTTCTTCCCCGAGTTCGTCCACGACATGGAGGAGAAGCTGCGGGACGTTCAGCGCGAGGTCAATAAGGTCGGCGACCTGCCCGACGACGCCGACGATCCGCAGGTCTGGGAGATCGATACCGGCGTCATCCCCGTCATCCAGTTCAGCCTCGCGGGCGGCGCCGGCGAGCTGGACCGCAAGCTCCGGGCCGAGGACCTACAGGATCTGCTGGAGGACATCCATGGCGTCTCCGAGGTCAACGTGCGAGGCACCCGGGAGCGCGAGTTCCGCATCGAGTACGACCCCGGCCGCATGCGGGCCTATGGCCTGACGCCCCAGGCCGTGGCGGGCATCATCGCCGCCAGGCACCAGAACATCCCCGCCGGCAGCATCAAGGAGGGCCAGAAGGAGATCCTGGTCCGCATGATGGGCAAGCCCGACAAGGTGCAGGACCTGGCCGACCTGGCGCTCATGGTCCAGCCCTCGGGGCCCGTCTATCTCTCCGATGTGGCCACAGTCAAAGACACCTTCGCCGACCCCGACACCATCGCCCGAGTCAATGGCGACCCCTGCATCATCGTCGAGGTGAACAAGGAGGCCGAAGCCGGGACTCTATCGGTGATCCAGCAGTCCAAGGAGATCGTGAACCGGTTCGGCGAGGCCCATCCCGACCTCACCCTGACCGTGGTCACCGACAACAGCACCCAGCTCCAGGCACGACTGCGGGAGCTCATCACCAACGGCCTCTTCGGGATGGTCGTGGTGCTGGTCGTGCTCACCGTGGCCATCGGGTTCCGGCGCGGTATCTTCGTGGCCATGGGCATCCCCATGTCCATGTGCATCAGCTTCGGCCTGATGAAGCTGCTGGGCTACACCGTGAACTTCATGACGCTGTACGGGATGATCGTGGTCTTGGGCATCCTGGTCGACGACGCCATCGTATGTGTGGAGAATATCACTCGGCACATGGAGGCGGGCATCTCGCCCAAGAAGGCGGCCCTGAAGGGCGCGCGGGAGGTCTTCTGGCCCGTGCTCATGGCCGTGGCGACGACCATGGTCTCCTTCTCGGTGCTCTTCCTGATGAAGGGCGACATGGCGCCCTGGATGGCTATCATGGCCGCCGTGGTGCTCTTCATGCTGTCGGCGTCTCTCATCGATAGCTTCTGCTTCATCCCCACCCATATCGCCGAGTTCGCCGCAGCCAAGCCCCACGAGCAGGAGAACCAAGACGGCCGGTTCCTCGACAAGGTGCACCGGCAGTACGAGCGCATGGTCGCGCCCCTCACCCGGCGTCCCTTTCTGGCCATGCTCATCCCCCTGGTGCTGCTGATGCTGGCGGGGGCGGGAATGGGACTGGTTCCCGTGGAGATGTTCCCGCCCGAGGAGCCCACGGAGATCTACATCAACTTCGAGATGCCCCGCTACGTGCGCATCGAGGAGACCCTGGAGATAGTCAAGCGCGTGGAGAAGCGGGTCATGGCCCGGGACAACCCCGACATCGACGCCGTCCTGGGCGCCGCGGGGTACGGCATGTTCTATGACGACCCCTTCGGCAAGTACTTCGGCCAGGTCACTCTCAAGATGGTCGACAAGACCAAGCTCCAAGGGAGCGGCCTGGATCTGGCCGACGAGCTGCGCGAGGATTTCTCCGACCTCCCCGTGCAGGAGTTCGAGGTGCGCATCCCCGAGGGCGGGCCGCCCATGGGCCGGCCTGTGGAGCTGCGGGTCATGGGCGACGACTGGGATCAGCTCGAAGCGGCCTCGGCTGAGATCCAGGACTACCTGGCGACCCTGCCCTACGTGATCAACCTCTCCGATGACCGCTCCCCGGGGAACCTGGAGCTGAGGGTGCGGGTGGACGAGGACCGACTTCGCGATGGGTCGGTGCGGTTCGAGGACTTCGCCATGGCGGTGCGGGGCGCACTGGCCGGGGTGACGGCCACCGAGCGGCGCGAGGGTGAGGAGGAGATCGATATCGTCGTTCGGGGCGACCCCGATCTCACCCGGGTGAGCCGAGACGCCGTGGAGGATATCGCCGTGCCCACGACGCGAGGGGTGCCGGTGCCTCTCTCCACCGTTGCCGACATCACCGAGGAGACGGGCACCTCCGTCGTAAGGCGGCGGGACCGGGAGCATACCATCACCATCACGGGCGATCTGGATGAGCAGTACGCGGGCGAGATACCGACCCCCGTCGAGATGGCCAGCGAGCTTGCCCAGCGGTTCGACGACATCCCCGACAACTATCCGGGGGTGGATCTGGAGGTGGGCGGCGAGGCCGAGGCGACCCAGGAGACCTTCGGCAGCCTCAACGTAGCACTCCAGTTCGCGGTGCTCATCATCTTCGGACTGCTGGTGATCCAGTTCAACTCCCTGGGCCAGCCCTTCGCCGTGCTGTGCGCCATCCCCATCGGGCTGGTGGGCGTCGTGGCCGGGATGCTCATCATGGGCGAGACGCTGAGCATCTCAGGCATGGTCGGCGTGGTCGCCCTGGCGGGGGTTGCCATCAACGACTCCCTGGTGTTCGTGGATTTCGCCAACCAGGCCCGAGCTGCCAACCCGGGGCTGTCCATGAGGGACGCGGTCATCGAGGCGGGCAAGATCCGCCTAAGGCCCATCTTCCTGACCACTCTGTCGACCATCGGCGCGCTGCTGCCCATGGCGATCGGCCTGGGTGGCAAGTCGCCCATGTGGGCCCCCCTGGCCATCACCATCATCTTTGGCCTGCTCGCTACCACCCCGTTCATCCTGTTCTTCGGGCCCTCCCTGCTCCTGGTCATCGACTGGGTGGAGGGTGCGGTGGGGAATCTGCTGAAGCCAATCCTACCGAGGCACGATCCGCGAGATGACGACCTATAGGCTCGCGCCTCGACGTACACTGAGGAAGGGTGCCCGTTGCTCACCAGGAAGCTCGTGCTATCGGCCTCGGATCTGGGGCTGGTCAAGAAGATCATCCACTCGCCCCGGGTGTACAAGGGCCTGGTCCGCCGGTTCGTGGCCGGCGAGGATCTCGAGGAAGCGCTCGAAGAGGTGCGAGAGATCCACGGCCGCGGACAGAGCGTGTCTCTGGACTTCCTCGGGGAGAAGGTCACCGAC
>WJIW01000011.1 GCA_014730065.1 Armatimonadia bacterium
GAGAACCGGCGCCATAACCTGCAGGTGCAGTTCCGGGGTGCCATTACCCAGAACCTGCCGCCCGACGTGTCGGCGGTGACCCAGTGGACGGATCGCCTGCTGTTCCCCATCCCCGACCGGGCGGCGGGTCCCAACCCCTATACGCCGAGCCCGGGCACCCCGAACCTCGGCTGGACGCCGCCCATGTATCAGTACGACGAAGGCCTGCGGGCGTCGAACCCGCTGGACCCGGCGGCATCGGCCACGTGGCCCTTCTGGACCGGCACGGGCACGGCGCCCCCGTGGGATGTGGAGGCGGCTAGGAGTCGATTCTCCAAGATCCCCGTCAGCCCTGACCTGATCTACTTCGGCGACCTGGCCTAAGGGCCGCGCCGAAGATAGCGGAGTGCACGGCTCCCGGCGGTCCGCCGCCGGGAGCGGACGATCTGATCGAGGAGCGTGATCCTCCGATGACTTGGCTTAGGAACGGTGGGCGCGGGATGAAGCTGGCCATGGCGGCCGGGCTCGCCCTCGCCTTCTGCCACGCGGCGCTGGCGTCGAGCTTCCAGTACACCAGCGAGAAGCGTGAGATCAAGGTGGGCATCCTCCTGGTGCAGTCGGCCAGGGCGAACACCGATGAGCCCATGTCCCGGGTGAACCTGGAGGATCCCGACCCGCACATCTTCTGGATCCTCGAGCGCTCGCCGTTCAAGCCCGCCAACTGGGAGTTCACCAACCCCCTGGCCCCGTCGGTGGTGACCCAGGAGATTTTGGAGCGGTGGGACTTCCGCTACCGGAACGGCGGCGGGTTCAACGATCCCGCCTATGCCACTGGCGATCCCGATAGCGGCGGCACACGCGTGGTGGATCTAGGCGACAGCTTGCCGAAGAACTCGGGCGCGTACTGGGAGGTCCTGCTGACCGAGGAGAACTTCGGCGCCCTCCTGGAGTACGATCTCTTGTTCGTGACCAATCACTCCCTGACCGCCTTCAGCCGCGAGGAGCGGAACCTGCTGCGGCGCCTCATCGACGCCGGCGGCACGGTGCTGGTCGACGATTGTGGCGGCATGCGCATCGTCCACGCCAACGAGGACGGCGAGGTCCCGGTCACCGACTTCGACACCGTGAATCCCGCCCCGCCCGCAGGCTCTCAGTTCCTGCCTTACGACCATGAGTACTTCGAGCTGGCGTACTTCACGGCATGGGGCGGCGGCAGTGGCCTAACGGAGACGGACGTGTTCAACTACGACGAGGCCCCCCTTGGCTTCGCCGTGAAGCTCCAGTTCAACGACGACACCCCCGGCTCGGGCTGGGCCCGAGTGGCCGACCCCTTCCACCCGCTTCTCAATGTGCCGTATCCCCTCAGCCAGGATGAGCTGAACGAGATCGGCGACAAGGGCATCACCAGCTACCGGATCTCGGCCTACGATCCTACTGAGATGTACCCCGTCGTGGCCAACACGGCCTTCGATACCCCCGACCCCGACCACGCGCCGTACGGCGAGCCCCACATCGCCATGGGCTACTACGGCGAGGGCGTCGTCATCGCGTGCTCGGCGGACGTGGGCTGCGCCGTCAATGACAAGGTCACGGGCGGCCTCTTCCACATGATCCAGGGCCAATGGAACTCGGGCTACTGGTGTGGCAACGATTTCACCCTGCCCGATACCGACCCCAGGTACATCGGCTCGGTGAAGTTCTTCGTCAACGCCGTGAATCTGGCGGCCACGTGGCGGCAGGGCATGGGCGGCCCGCATCAAGCTGCCTCGCTGGAGTCCGATGTTCCCAACGCCATGAACGCTTCCGTCGATGCCGCCGTGCCCACGTCGCCATCCCAGACGCCGGCGCCCATTGTGGGAGCCTTCAGTGGGCATCACTACACGGCCTCATCGAACAACGTGCTGTACGTAGTGGGGCCCGTGGGCGCCGCCGATGGGCTGTTCGCTATCGCCATCGACACCCGCCAGGGGCGCGACATGGATGCCGACGGCAACCCCGATGATGGTCTGCTAGGGACGCCCGCGCCGCCTCTGGACGAGTTCTCCTACCCCGACTTCGACGTCATCTGGGCCGTCCAGCTCACCGATGACCCGGAGCTGCCGTGCACCCCGCCGGTCCTAGGCAAGTCGGCCTACGATGCGGGCGGCGGCGTCCACGATGCCGAGGACATCCTGTACGTGGGAGTGGACGATGAGGTCCAGGCCTACCGAGCCCTGCCCACCGTGGCGGGCGGTTACCTGGATACAGCGGCACAGAACTACCCCGGCTGGACCGGCGTCTTCACCTTGTCCGAGCCGGCCCAGGGCCTAACGTACAGCCGCGGCCGGCTCTACGTGACCACGGCCAGCCCGACCCCCACGACCGTTCAGATAGTCGACGCCGCCGATGGGTCTGACCTGGGAGCTATGACTCTGCCGGGCGACACGGACCCGGTGGCCCATGCCACGCTGGGCACGCCCGTGGCCTTGGTCGAGGACCAGTGGAACGGAGCCATCGACGAGACTCTGTACGTGGGCGTGACCTCCACGGCAACCCCGTCGACGGAGCAGGTGCTGGCCATCGTGGTCCGGTCGTGGGATGAGAGCTTGCGTCCCGTGGGCACCACGGCCACGGGCACAGCGGAGATCGGCGGCAGCGACGTCTCCATCACCGGCTGCTACGCCAACTGGCGGATCCGGGACTTCGCCCGGTTCGACGGCCAGGACGCCACCACGGCGCCCGATCAGGACGATGTGACCATCACGGTCAACGGCGTGACGGTGGATCCCGACTACTGGGACTTCGTGTACGACGATCCCGCCGGCGCTGCCACCCCCGATCCCGATGTACCGGGCTTCGATGGCGACTGGCAGCAGATCCGGTTCATCTCAGGCCCCAGCGGCGAGATGCTCAAGGGCCTGGTACCGGGCGGCACCACCGCCGGCGTCCCCGCCGACGCCGAGGTGCTGGCCACCTACCGGCACAAGCTGCCCAACACGCCCAGCCTGCCCATCGCCGTGGCCGATGCGGGCTCCATCAAGTGGCGGTACATCGCCACCCACCGGGTCCCCGGTGCGGCGGGAGCTTATACCCTCGTGGTAAGCGAGGAGCGGGGGAGCCGTCTGGGCGTGGACCAGTTCGGCACGGTGGTCTTCTCGACCGTCGGGTTCGATGGGGCGACGCTGGATCCCTCGGCGGCGATGCACGTCCTGCACGACGCGGGCTACCCCGACGACCTGTACGACGCCGGCGGCGTGGATCCAGACCCGACGGCGGCCATCGGCGATGCCGAGCGTGAGGACGAGGTCGACCAGGCCGGCAGCTTCGTATTCTGGCAGGAGTCGCCTCGGGATCACATGGGGTACGCCCTGCAGTTCATCGAGCAGAACATACCCACGACGCCCGATCTCGACCTGCGCCCTCCGACCTTCTCGCTCAAGGGCAACCTGGCGGTCGTCCGCAACGAGCTGCTGCCCATCCACCCCGACGACCCCGACCTGGGGGGCACTGGCCCCGACGAGCGCTACAGCGCCTACACCACCATCGACATCGAGGCGCCCATGGCGGTCTACCTGGGCAATGGCACCGGCGACCCGACGCAGCCGCCCCTGCCCCTCCGCGCGGACTGGACCGATGGCGATGTGGCGGCGGGCGACTACCGGCCGTACGGAGTCCGGCTCTTCGACGTGTGGAGCATGCAGCCCATTCCGTACACGACTCTCGACGATACCGCCTCGGGCCTGCCGACGGCTTGGTGGGTAGACCCGGCCACGGGCGGCATCCACTTCCAGAAGACCAACCTGGCGGGTCGCAGGATCCTCGTGCAGGTCGAGGACACCACGACCGATCCCGCGGGGCCCATCTACTATCATGAGTACCACCAGGTCCCGCCGGTCGTCCTGGGCCAGTACCCCGCGATGACCGCCAGGACCTCGGCGGCCATCCCCCGGCCGGAGTTCAACGGCGGGGCCATCGCTGGCGCGGGCGCGGTCGCCAACCCCTTCACCCCTGTTGAGGGTGGCGGCGTTTTCACCAATGTCGACGACTGGATCACTCCACTGGCCGTGGACTGGGAGAACGGGCTGGTGAGCTTCCATTCGGGCCAGCTCGCCGATGCGGTGGACGTGGATGGCCAGACCTTCGAGATGTCTCGGGTCAACGAGGACTTCGTCGGCAACGCGACGGCGGTGCTGGACCCTCAGTTCCGCTCGGTCAGCATGCCCGTCATCGCGGGCGAGAAGGCCATCGTCCATGGCCTCATCGGCCGGATCGGCGATGGCAGCGTCCTCAACGGACAGTCGGTCACCGAGGGGCTCATGGTGCTGGACCTCACCCAGCGTGACGGGTCCTTCCAGGACACCGCCAACGAGCCGTGGCCCGGTGCGAGCCCGCCGTGGTGGAATGGCGATGAGCCGGGCGCGCCTTGGCCCAGCTACACCTATCAGGATGAAGGCACGCCCGACGAGTACGTCGACTTCTGGAGTACAGCCGTAGGCGACCTGGTCCAGAACCCGAGCTATGACCTACTCGGATCGGGTCGCGCGGTGGCCATCCCGGTGAACTCGCCGCTGGACGTGACCACGCCCACCGCTCCCCCCGCCGTCACCGAGGAGGGCGTGCTCACCGCGTCGATCCTGGTCGATGGCGCGAACATCAGCCCACGGTACCAGTGGTGGACGAAGCAAGACACAATTGTCGCCAGCCAGAACCGGCTGCTCGTGGTAGGGGCAGGCCGCGACCCCGAGCGCGAGATCCCTTCAACGGGTATCTCCGAGGTGCTGGGCAACCTTACGCTACCTGGCACCCTGGAGGCGGCCCAGGGCACGTTCAAGGGCATCAACCGCCCGACGACGGTCCGGGGCCTGGGTTACGTGGACAAGCCCGCCAACTACTACGTGTGTGACAGCGGGAACGACCAGATCATCGAGGTCTCCCAGTCGGGCATCATCGAGACCCGGATCTCCAATCGTACCCGGCCCGCCTTCGGCGGTGGCTCTCAGGAGTTCGTGGCCTTCTACGACGTGCCGGCCTGGTACACCGATCTGCCCCAAGGCTCGGTGCGGACCATCTCCTCACCCCATGACGCATACCGCTGGGAGATCCAGGCGGGCGTGGACTACAGCGGCGTGGTCGAGGATTGGATCTTCGAGTTCGACTGGATCGCCGACACGGGCAACAGCCGGCTGCTGGGGCTGATGCGGCAGATCCCGCCGGATCCGACCATCGCTACCGGCCGCGAGGACGAGTACCACCTGGTGTGGGCCTCGGACTCGTACCAAGGCGTCCTGGATCCCACGGGAAGCAAGATCGAGCGTGGCCCGGCCCTCCAGTACGTCACGTCTTGGCCCCTGCGCGTGCCTTCGCCCCTGTCCGATGTGCTGTTCTCCGTGGCCGACGCGCCGGGCTCGGCGCCCTTCGGCATGGGCTCGGGCAACTTCGCGGGCTTGGTCGCGGGCATCAACAACGTGGCCCTCAGCACCGTGCCCGGCGACCGACCGAACCGGGATGCGGACATTGGCCGGCCCGACCCCTATCCGAGGTACCTGGGGCCGGGTGCCACCGTGGCCAAGGTGGGCCGCCTCTACGATACTGGCGGCGGTCTTCTGGACGCCATCGATGACCAGATCCAGTGGGCCTTCTCGGAGCTGTACATCCGCGCCGAGGCGCCCACGGGTGGCATGGCGCTCATGCCCTTCAAGAAGCTGAGCACCATCCACTATATCGATGTGGACATCAAGACGGGCCCCGACGTTCCCACGGGCGATCCGGCCGTCTACTACCTGACCATCGCCGACGAGAGCGGCGTGTATCCCGTGACTTACTACCCGGCTGTCGGCCCATGGGCCGCCACCAACGCGGCATTCCCCGGCTTCGCCGTCATCGCCCTGCCGCCCGATACGGGCGTGTGGGGGGCCGACGCGGGCGGCTATGGCGCCACGTGGTGGTTCGATGCCATGGAGTACGCTACCACCATGGGCAGCCTGGCGAGGGGGATCAACCCTAATCCCAAGGTCTTCGGATCCCCCAACGCCGATCGATCCTGGCCGGGCCCAGGACCGGGCGCCGTGTACCCGGCGGCCTACACCGGCATCGTCGATCCCGCGGACCGCTTGCTCGCCGACAGCGTGTTCGCATGGTTCCGGCCTGTGCACGTCGAGGCCCAGCCCGGTGGCCAGTACCTGGTCACCAACGGCCATGAGCGGAAGGGCGAGGTGCTGGTGCTCGATGCCCATGCCATCGACCCCGCGGGCGACGATCCCACGACGAACCCGTACGCCGAGTTCGATGTGGACTACCTCAATGTTCTGAACTGGATCTTGCCCGATCCGGACAACTACGCAGGCGATGAGGTTCGGAACACGCCGAGCATCGGCGACGACACCTACGGCTTGGGCCAGCCCTGGTCTGCGAGTCGTAGGCAGAACTTCTAGGCCAGTGAGATATGTGCAGCATCGGTGGCGGCGAGCCTTCGGGCCCGCCGCCGCTTTTTGCCGGAGAGGCAAGGTCAGAGCGGGGCCAGGTTGAATACTCACCCCCGGGAGGGGACGGGACGGTGCGGTCGGGCTCGATAGGGTGCTGAGCCGATGCCAGATTCCCTCACCGGAAAGCTCTGCCCGAACTGCGGGTCGCCGGACATCCGCCCGGAGGACGGCACGATCCGCTGCGACTCCTGCGGCTCGGCCCTGAGGTGGGCGGCAGGGGGAGCCGAGCTGGTGATCGTGGCGCTCGCCGCCCGCTGCCCCGCCTGCGGTGAGCCGGGCGAGAAGGGCATGGCCTACTGCCGGGGCTGCGGGGCACTGGTCGCCGAGCCCTGCCCCCGCTGCGGGGAGCGTAATCCCGTTCAGGCCGCCTACTGCGGCGCCTGCCGCTACCCGCTGGATGCGCCCCCCGAGGAGTGCCCTCGCTGCGGTCATGTGCAGCCCACGGGGGATGATCGGTGCGAGCGGTGCGAGCTGGTTCTGGACGCCGAGCCCGCTCTCGAAGTATCGGCACCCGATCGCCTGACCCTGGGCCCCTTCCGGGCCAGCCCCGAGCTACGCGCCCAGGGCGACGGTCATGTCTGGCGGATCGTACTCGTGGGCTGCCGCCGGTGGCTCGGGCTGCTCCCCGCCTCGACGGAGGGCACCATCACGCTGCGCAACACGGGCGGACGGATGCTTCGGGTTCAGATCCGGGTCCCCAAGGGCTTCGCCGCTCCCGCAGTGGTCAGTCTCGCGGGGGGCGAGGAGTCGCGGGTCACCATTCGTCCCGAGCCTTCGGAGGC
>WJIW01000112.1 GCA_014730065.1 Armatimonadia bacterium
AGCTCGTTGATCGGGCCGTACTGGGGGTTGAACAGCCAGATCCACAACACCGAGCCCGCCACCATGGGCACAATGGAGGGGATGTAGAAGATAGTCCGGTAGACCGTCATCCCCCGGACCTTCACGTTCAGTAGTAGGGCCACGAGAAATGCCACCACAATGCCCAGGGGTACGGCGAGTCCGGCGAAGTACAGGGTGTTCCATAGGGAGGTCCAGAAGAGCTGGTCGGTCACCAGGCGCTCGTAGTTGGCCGTGCCGATCCAGGCGGGCGGCTTTAGGACCGAATAGCTACAGAAGCTGTAGTAGAGGGATGCCGCTACGGGGTAGGCCATGATCGCCGCGAGGCCGATGATGGCCGGGCTGGTGAACAGCACCCCCGTGAGCTGGGTGCGGAGCTGCCGCTTCTTCTGAGTCGAGGCGCTGGAGGCCACGGATCACTCGCTTCCCTTCAGAATGAGGTCAAGCTCCCGCTGGGTGTTCTCCGAGGCTTCGCGGAGGGCGGTCTTCGCCACGTACCAGCGCTCCAGGTCAGCGGCGTCGAAGGGGAGCAGCACGTAGCCATCGGCGCCCGTCGGCGTTACCGGTTGGGTGGTTACGGCGACGACCAGGCTCCCCTCAGGCATCTCCGTAGGAAGGGCCGAGGTGGCGTCGACGATGGTGACGTCGGCGTCGGCGGGGCTTGCCACCAGGCGCCCGCCGATCTCGGCGAGCCCTTGCTCCACATCGACGGCCCAGTCCGGTCCCGAGGGGGCCACGATGGCCACCGTAGATGGCGGCGGGATCTTGCCAAAGCGCGCCGCGTCCACGGCCCGGGTCAGCTCCCGCATCAGGAAGGCCTGGCTGGGCATGACGGGCCGCTGGTGGCGGGTCTCCTGGATGATCTGCAGGAAGGCGCCGTAGTACGGCTCTCCCCGAACCTGCTCGAAGTACGGCGAGTCCTCTACCCCGGGGAACAGGCCGCTGGCCTCACCCACCGCGGTCGTGCCCTCGGGATCGTGGCACAGCCAGCGGATCAACTCGAAGGCCTCGTCGGGGTGGGGGCTGCCCGATGGGATGGACATGCACCAGCCGCCCACCCACGAGGACCGCTCCTCGCCGCCCACCTCGGGCGCGGGGATGAAGGTCACGCCCCAGTCCAAGTCGGGCGCGTACTTCCCGATGTCCACGATCCCGCCGATGTGGAGGCATCGCATGGCCATCTTGCCCGTATAAAACGGGTCTTGCTCCTGGGTGCCGAACCCCGCTTCCAGGGCCGCGATCTTGCGTACATCGAACCGGTCGGCGTACTCGAGCATCCAGGCCATGGACCGCACCACGTCGGGGTCGTCGGCCGTTACCGTCTGAGTCTCGTAGTCGTAGAACTCGCCGCCGAAAGCCCACCCCCACGTGAAGACCGAGTTGGCGGGGCCGTACTGGGCCCATGGGATGAACCCGATGCTCTCCAGGGCTCCGTCCTCGGTCCGGGTGGTCAGCTCCACCGCCATGGCGTCCAGCTCGGCGATGCTCTCGGGCGGGTCGTCGGGGTCCAGCCCCGCCTCCCGGAACTGCTGCTTGTTCCATACGAACCCGAAGTTGGGGTCGGCGCAGTACGTCAGGGCCCAGGTCTTGCCATCGTACGAGCACTGGCGCCAGCAGGGATCGAAGTAGTCCTCGGCCTGGATGCCCGCCTCGGCCAGATAGGGATCGAGGGGCTCCAGGGCGCCCCATTCGGCCCAGGGAGCCACCTGAGGGCCATCGACGAAGATCACGTCGGGCGGCGCGCCCGCGGCGACGGCGGTGAAGAACTTCTGGCTGGTGGCCAGATCGTTGCGGGTGAAGACGGGGTTGATGGCGATGCCTGGATGGGTCGCCTCGAACTTTGAGATGACTTCATCGATGGCGTCGGCCTGCTCGCCGCCCCAGACATGCCACAGGTCCAGCACTACTTTCCCGTCATGGCTCCGGTCGCCCCGGCGGCAGCCAGCCCAGCTCGTACAGAGGATTCCGGCGATCGCGGTGATAATGAGACCCGTGCGCCACGCGGGATTAGGCGTCTCGCTCCTGAGCATGGGGGCGTGTTCTAGCGCCGACCTGGGGTTCCCTGCCGATGCCCCGGGCCGGATCGGGAGGTACCCATCGGCCGTGCCGACCTTCATGGCCAGAAACCGCAGCATGTACTACCGGGACGAGGGCTCGGGCCCGGTCGTGGTGCTGCTGCCCGGCCAGACGGCCTCGTCGGCCCACTTCACCCGCGAGATCCGTCAGCTCCGGTCGACCCACCGGGTGATCGCCCCCGACTTCGTCGGCACGGGCATGTCCCAACGCGTTGCTTCTTTCTCCAGCGACTTCTGGGTTCAGGCTGCGGCCGACGTCCTGGCCCTCATGACCCATCTGGGTGAGGAGCACTACATCCTGGTGGGCTGTAGTGGAGGCGGCATCGTGGCCCTCATTCTCGCCGCCATGCGGCCGGAGCTGGTCCATGCCATCGTCCTGGACAGCACCCCCGAGTGGATCACACCCGCCGATCTGGAGCACATCCTGGCCGAGCGCCGCGCCCACTTCGCCGAGAGCCGGGAGTTCTGGGAGAAGGGGCACGGGGACGACTGGGAGCGGGTGGTCTCGTGCGATTCGGACTTCCTCCAGGCCCTGGCGGCCCAAGGGGGACTGCACCTGGGCAAATGGCTCATGAAGGTGGAATGCCCCGCTCTGATGGTCGCCAGCACCGCCGATGAGCTGCTGCCCCGGGCCGCCGAGGACGCATGGCGGCTGGCATGCCAGATCCGCCGGGGACGGCTGTACGTCACGTGCGAGGGTGGTCATCCCGTGGCCTGGACCGCGCCCGATGAGTTCGATCATGTGGTTGGGGGATTCTTAGCCCAGATACCCTTAATGGGCCGCGACGGAGGAGCCGCCGCGCCGGACGCCGAATGAGCCTCGTGAGCATCGTCGGGCCGCGCTTTTCCACGCATATCGGCGCTGCTGCCCGGGGACCGGCAAAAATCCTCCGAGAATCCTTGACGCAGTAGCCCCGTCACTGTAGAGTAACCCTCTGTCCACCGGGCCGCAGTGCTTGGTGGCAGTGCCTGGTATGAGCCGCGAGACGGCTCCGCTATCAGGGGCTGGGGAGGCCCGTGGTCGCGGCGGGAGCAGAGCGAGTGCCCCGTCGAACACACGAGGCCCGCGGAGCTAGGTGCTCCGTGTCGCGAGTCGGATCTTATTCCTGCGAGAGGAGTGTTGGGCTCAAAGCCGACACTTTCGCGCCTGGAGAGAGACCTCCGACTGCGTCCAAGGCCCCTCGGCGACCGGCGAGGGTCCTTTTTTTGTGCCTCCCTCGCCGGCCCAGCAGGAATACGTGACGATCGGGAGATCTGCATGCCAACGATCAACCAGCTCGTGAAGCATGGCCGCAAGAAGCCCCGCAAGCGCGTGAAGGCGCCTGCGCTGAAGCGCATGTTCAACAGCCTGAAGCGTGAGGCCCGCCCGACGAAGGGCGCGCCCCAGAAGCGCGGCGTGTGCACCAAAGTGTGGACGATCAAGCCCAAGAAGCCCAATTCGGCGCTTCGCAAGGTGGCCCGGGTAGCGCTGTCCAACCGATATGAGGTTACGGCGTACATTCCCGGTATCGGCCACAACCTCCAGGAGCATTCGGTGGTCCTGGTGCGCGGCGGCAGGGTCAAGGATCTCAACTCCGTCAAGTATCACATCGTGCGCGGCGTGCTCGACCTGGACCCGGTCGAGGGCCGCAAGCAAGGCCGCTCCAAGTACGGAGCCAAGAAGCCCAAGGCGTAGGCCAACCAGGTCGACGACGACAGATCGAGCGTAGCCAGGGCGCCACGGCGCCGGGAGAGATGAAGAATGCCTAGGAAATCCAGTCCGGAAAAGCGACGTCCCGATCCCGACCCGGTTTTCGGCAGTGTGCTGATCTCCAGGTTCGTTAACTGCATGATGATCGGCGGGAAGAAGGCTACCGCTCGCCGCGTGTTCTACGACGCCCTCGAGCGTGTTGCCGACCAGACCAACGACAATCCGCTGGACGTCTTCGAGAAGGCCATGCGGAACGCCACTCCCAAAGTGGAGGTCCGGCCCCGGCGCGTCGGCGGCGCGACCTACCAGGTCCCCGTGGATGTGCGCGAGGATCGCCGGATCGCCCTGGCGATCCGCTGGATGGTTCGCTTCGCCAGGGACCGCTCGGGCCGCTCCATGAAGGAGAAGCTGGCGGCGGAGATCATGGACGCCGCCAACAACACCGGCGGCGCCTGCCGGCGTCGCGACGAGATGCACAAGACTGCGGAAGCCAACAGGGCTTTCAGCCAGTACCGCTGGTAGTACCGCCCAGCGTTGCCTGTCGGTCCGCCCGGATGCTCGCCGGGCCCCGCCGATCTCGGTGGGTCGATGTGGCCGCCTAGAGGCGGTCACCGCCACGGCTGAGGGAAGGGTAAGGACGAGTTAAGCGATGAGCGCACAGAAAGCTACAAAGGGCAAGGGAGCTCCCAATATGGGACGCCTGGTTGCCATAGACAAGATACGCAACATCGGGATCGCCGCTCACATCGATGCCGGTAAGACCACGGTCACCGAGCGCGTGCTATTCTACACGGGCCGCACTCGGAAGATGGGCGAGGTCCACGATGGTGCCGCGGTGATGGACTGGATGGCCCAGGAGATGGAGCGCGGCATCACCATCACCTC
>WJIW01000113.1 GCA_014730065.1 Armatimonadia bacterium
CCACACGAGGCCCAAGGCGATGCCAATCAGCGGCAGCCAGCCGACGTCCCGAGCGAGCTCCACGATGCGAACCCGGGCGAGAATATGGCCCCCGGAGGTGCCGGCATCGAAGGGTGCCGTGCCGGTGACTCCCACTACTAGGTACTCGAAGGCACCCCAACCCGCAGGCGTGGGCCATAGGCCGTCGGGGTACGCGGGCGCCGCGAAGACGAGCATCAGGACGGGCAGCAGCCCGAGGGCGAGCCCAAGCAGAGCGGGCCAGAGTGCTCCCGGTGCGCTCAGCCTGGCCGTGTCCTCCTCGGGGGTGGGCTCGCTGGCATTGGCGATCAGCAGCGGCCCCAGCCCCGACACGGCAATGAAGAAGAAGAGCAGATGTTGGGTCAGCCCGAGTCCGCCAACCATGCCGAGGGCCACGGCGGACCAGCGCGTCAGCCGACGCTGGCGCCGCCACCTGAGGCACAGGTAGATGAACCCGGCGGCCAGCAGCACCGACAGGCCCCGGGAGTCGGCGGCCGTGGACGCTCCCCATTGGGTCGATGACGCCGCGGCGCCCATGGCGATGGTTGCCGCCAGCAGCAGGTCTCGCAGGCCCGGAGCATGGGTCACCTCCGGATTGGGACCTCGCGCGGCCCGGATCACCTCCAGGCAGGCGAGACCCGTCACGCCTACTGCTGCGGCACCGACAATGCCGGACATAACGGCCAGCGAGTGGGCGGGCTCGGCGATGGGCGCGATGCGGAGCCATAGCCAGCCCATCAGCGCCCAGAGGGGTGAGGTGCCCGGCGGGGGCACCCGCAGCTCCATGGCCGATGCACACAGGAATCCGCAGCGTCCCCACTGAACGGTCTCAGCCGTGGAGCCGAGGTAGAGGATGCCGGCCAGCAGAGCCGGCGCCAGACCCGCCACCGCGATGGGAGCGGGTCCTCCTCCGAGGGGTCTGGCCTCTGCGTGATGATCGGTCATGGACCGAGTGCCTCCCACTTCCGTAGGCCTCGGTGTCGGCCGACGCCCGATGCCTCCAATACAAGCCGGCGGGCGCTGCTTCCTGCCTCCCGGCCGCTCCACCGGATGGGACCAATCGATGTACAGCCAGCCCAAGCCGAGCTTCGTCCAGATGACGCCCCGCGGGGAGTACCGCCTCGCCGATATGTACCAGGCCCCGCCCGCCTACGGCGCCCCGCCCGAGGGGCTGGAGTGGGACCCAGAGGACGAGCGACTGGCGCTTCGGTGGGCCGAGGACGGAGGCCCGACCAAGGACCCATGGGTATGGTCGGCGGAAGGCGGCCTGAGTAGGCTTGCCTCGGCTTCGGACTTCCCGCCTCACCCCAGGGAGGATGATGACCGCTCGGACAAGGAGCGCGAGCACGCCGAGCGGATGAACCCCGGTGTCACTGCGGCCACCTGGAGCAAGAGGGGCGGCAGCCTGTACTTCCTTTGCCGCGGCGACCTGTACCGCATCGATGGCGATGGAGAGCACCGCACCCTCATCCACGGTAGCGGCGATGTGTCCGGACTCACGGCGATCCCCGGCTCGGACGACGTGTCCTTCATGTGGAAGGGTAGCCTCTGGCGCAGCCGCGGCGACGGTCTGCGCCGACTCACCTACGTGACCAAGACCGACCATGATGTGGTCCGGCACGAGTGGTCGAGGAGCGGTGACCGAGTCGCCGTGGTCGTCCAGGATAAGAGCTCCTGGGACCGGGTGAAGATGCCCGACTACACGCCCGAGGACGAGGTCAAGATCAACGAGCTGCGTCGGAACAACGTGGGCGGGCCTCTGGCGAAGATGCGCGTCGCCACCGTCGGCGCCGAGGGGGGCCTTCTGGAGACGGTGCCCATCGAGATGGCGGGCGATGGCCCGGTCGATCAGGGCTCTGGCGAGCAGTTCGTCCTCCACGACCTATGCTGGACATCTGGTGGCGGCCTGTTGATCGCGTACGTGGGCCCGTGGTACCGCGATTTCTGCCTGGCGCTCTACCGCCCCGGCGACGATGACCGGCCGCGGGTTATCCACCGGGAAACGGCCGAGCCCTGGTTCCCCCATTCGCGGATCGGTGTTGGCGCTGACCCCGAGGCGGCGTACCTGACGAGCCCTCGCGACGGCTGGCTTCGGCTGTACCGCGTGCCGCTGGACGGCTCTCCCCTCGAGGCCGTCTCCCGCCCCGGCTGCGACGTGGCCAGGTTCGAGGTGGCCCCGGAGGGGGAGAGCGTCGTCTACACCGCCTTCACGCCCGATCCTCGGGACCAGAGCCTGATCCGCGTGGGGCCGGGGGGAGAGGATGAGGCTGTGTTGATCGAGGGCGCGGGCTCGTGCGACTTCCGAGCCTCCGACGACGGCTCCGCCCTCGCCGCCCAGGTCTCCGCGGTGATGGAGCCCCCGAAGCTGCTGGCCCTCTCACCCGCGGGGGAGCGGACCGAGATCCTCCGTACCGAGACGGACCGGTTCGCCGATGTACCTAAGCCCCGGGTCGATCGCTTCAAGATGCCCTTCAGCTTCAGCAAGCGTCCC
>WJIW01000114.1 GCA_014730065.1 Armatimonadia bacterium
GGAGCGTGAGTGTTTCCCCCTCGGTGGCAGCTGCGATACCGGCCCCTCGCAGCGTGGCCACCGTCTCGGCGCGGCCTCGCGCGCCGCCGTCGAGGGCGTGGTTGTTGGCCAGCGAGACCGCGTCGAAGCCGGCATCGACCAGGGCCTGGACCGCCGCCGGATCGGCACGTAGGTCGTAGCCGGTGCCCGCCATCGGGGCGGTGGTCAAGGGCGATTCCAGGTTGGCGAACGTCAGGTCCGCCGCCGCCAGCCAGGGCCGAACCCCGGCGAAGGCGGCGTCCCAGCGGCCGTCCAACGCCTGGGCCACGCCGCGTCCCAGCATCACGTCCCCGACGAAGACCAACTTCAGAGGCGGGCTTGGTTCGCCGGATAGAAAAAGAAGGGTAGCAAGGATGCCCAGCTCAAGGCCGGTCTGTAAAGCGTGATGCATCCTTGCGCCCATCTCTCCTACTGGCCGATGAAGGTTGAAGTCCAGTCTGGCTGTGGAGGAGCCTCGCCCGCGGCCAGCATCTCCTGCCAGGCCTCATCCGTCAGCCGGTCCGACATCGGCCAGGGGAACTCGTAGTAGGAGAACACGCCGCCCTTGGCCAGGTGCCGGCCGCCGTTCCCGTCGGGGATGGCCACGTAGATCTCGTAGATGCGCCCGATGGCCTCCTCCAGCACCTGCCCGTTGGGATCGGTGGCCACATCGGCCACCAGGGCCGCCTCCTCCTCGTCCTCGAAGAAGGGTTGTCCCTCCCCCTCCTGATCCGCCGCGGCCAGGGTCATCGCCTCCAGCTCGCCGCCGTAGAACTTGATGCGCTCGTATTCTTCGGTGGTCAGCGGCTCCCCGGCCAGCTCCCGCTCGGAGATCTCCAGCAGGAAGGTCAGCAGATCGTCGAGGCGCAGCAGGTTGGCGCCGGTGTTCTCCGTCATCAGACCCCGGCTCTCCAGGCCCTCGCGCGTCATGCGCGTCAGGGCCAGCAGGCGCGCGTAGGCCTCGGGGTTCGGCTCGACCCAGCCGTGGGGCGGCTCCGGCGGTGGTCCGCCGCCCAGCTCCGCCATGACCTGCTTGGCGTAGAGGATCGTGTCGTGCTTCAGCTCGGTCCAGGAGCCGAGGGCTGTCTGCAAGTCCTTACGCCGCCACGCCTGGGTCTGCATAAAGGCCGGGTACTGCTCGTTCTTGGGCTCCAGCAGCGGGTGGAAGGCGTACAGCCAGCTCCAGTACAGATTCTGGGTCCAGGAGTCCATCTCCAGGCTCGCGACCTCCTCGCGCACCTTGGCCATCTGCTCCGGGTAGTTGAGGTACTCGGTCTCCCCCATATCGTCGAGGATGGCGTAGGCCTCCTCGGAGCCGAGGGCGGCCATCACGTCGAGCCCCTTGGGCAGCCAACGCTCGTTGCCCATCTCGCCCACCTCGCGCCAGACGAGCTGCTCGAAAATGTAGGCGTCGAGCGTGAAGCGCTGCCCCATGAAGCGGAAGCCCTGGGTCACTTGCTCCTCATCCTCCCAGATGTAGACCCACATCGAGTTGACCTGGGGCGGCGGCAGTTGGCGCGCGGCCTGGACGAAGGCGCGGAACTTGCCCTCGTCGGCGATGTCCGCGACCGGCGCGCCGGGGCCGAAGACGACGTCCCACAGAGCGCCGTACTCGTGGAAGCCCAGGTCATCAGACTTGCCAACGATGAAGGTGGTGGGCTCGTAGACCCGGGCCCACACTTGGGCCGCCGATTCGCCCTCGACCTCGGTGTTGCGCAGGATGTAGGTGATGATCAGTGCCATGGCGGTCTCATCGGGCTTCTGCAGGCGCATGTTCATGCGTCCGTACCACATCATCGTGCGGAAGTAGCGCTGGAGCTGCTCGCTGCGCGTGTAGTGGCCGCGGGGCACGTACTGGGAGTAGTCCTCGCACATGCAGGGTTGTTCCAGGCACTCCGGCGGCGGATTGGTGTCGCAGGGATCGCAGCCGTCGGGGCAGTCCTCGCTGAAGATGGGGCTGCCGTTCACGCCGGCGTGCGCCTCGATCAGGTCGAGCTCGGCCTGCACCAGGTCCGCGACCTCCGGCGGGATGGCGGCTTCGGGGTTGATCAGCGCCTCGGCCACGGCGAAGTAGGCCACCACGCGGCGCGCGACGGGCTCCAGATCGCTGCCTTGAAGCTCGGTGTGGATCTGTTGGGCCGAAGTGAGACACGCGGCGGTGAGGGCGCGGATGTCGGGCTCGAAATGCTCCCGCTCCAGGTCCCGCAGCATCTTGTCGAACAGCAGATGGTAGACGTGGTAGACCGAATCGGTGGTGACGAAGACGGGCAGTTCCTCGTAGCGCACGTTCTCGTAGAGCTGGTAGAACTCGATCCACTCGGCCGGGGTGACGACGAAGCCGTTCTGCGTGAGCAGTGCCTGCTGGGCCTCGCTGAAGGCGAAACGCTCGTAGTTCGCCAACGTAGCCAAATCCACGGGGAGCGGGGCGTCGTCGTAGACGGGCGGGAGCGTGACGGCGATCTGCGTGTAGGCGGCGAAGCCGGGGCCGCGCACGTCGTCGGGAACCTCGACCTCGGGGGCGGTGGGTTCGGGGCCGGGCGCCTCCTCGGTGGGTGGCGGTGCATGGGGTGTGATCGTCGGCGGGGGTGGCGTCTGCCTGGGGGCGTTGCACGCCAGGCTGGCGACGAAGACGATCAGCAGCGCGATGGCACAAGCTCTTGAGTTACGCATGGCAAATCCTCCTTCCGGTAAAAATGAAAGTGAATTTTCAGGGGATCGGCGTTAATACGACGCATACTCCCAACTGCTGCTGGCCATCCCCCAGCCGTTGATGCGGATGATGTCGCCGCCCAGGGTGCGCACGAACCCGGTGCCGCCCAGGGTCTCGTGGATGGGCGTCTGCCAGACGGTGGTGAAGCCCTGCTCCGGCGACAGCGCCCAGCCC
>WJIW01000115.1 GCA_014730065.1 Armatimonadia bacterium
CCTCCGTGCCCAGCGCCCCGGACCCGCCGGAGGGGCCGCGTGACGGCCACTTGTGAGGGCATCTTGCGCGGGCGACTTGTCACGGCGACTTGTGAGGGCGTAGCATCGTAGATGCGAAGCCCCAAGCCCCATCCCCACAACACCCATGCCACCAAACACCCAGAACAACCAAGCCCCCTCCCTCCTCGAGCGGCTTCACGAGCTCGGCTGGCCGACCCGCATCTTCGCCCTGGTCACCGCCGACCTTCTGGGCGTGCTCCTGGCCCAGCTCATGGCCTTCGCCCTTGCCTACGACACGGTGAGCGGCGAAGCCCTTTTCGAGCTACTCCAGAGGCACCAGACCAGCATGCCCGTGGCATTGGTCGGCTTCATCGGCCTGTTCTTCGTCTTCCGGCTCTACCGGTGTGCGTGGCGGTTCGCGAGCCTGGGAACTCTCCGTAGCGTCATCCTCGCCACCACCTGCGGCATCCTCCTTACCGCCCTCCTGCAGTGGCTCCTCGACCCCGAGGTCGAGCGTCCCGCCACCCTGGTCATCTTCTGGATGCTCGCCATCATGGCCGTGGGCGGGCTACGCGTCCTGCTCCGGCTGGCGAACCTCACCCGGTCCCACGGCCTGCCCACGGCGAGCCAGTTCCGGCGTGATCAGGCGCCCGTGCGGGTCGCCATTCTGGGCTCGGGCTCCGAAGCCGTTCGCACCGCCCAGGCCCTCTCCGAGGATCCCATGCGCCAGTACAAGGTCATCGGCTTCCTGGATGAGACGCCCCAGCGCCACGGCATGCTGATCCAGGACATCCCCGTGCTCGGGCCTCCGTCCATGCTGCCGGAACTCCTCCGTCAGGAGAAGCTCGACGAGGTGCTCGTCGCCGCGCCCGACATCCACAGCGAAGCCCTCAAGCGGCAGATCACCGCCGCGCGCGAGCTCAGCATTCCGGTCCGTATGGTCCCCGGCGTCCACGATGTCCTCGCGGGCCGCACCCAGCTTAGCACCGAGGAGATCCGCATCGAGGACCTCCTCCACCGCCCGCCCGTGAGCTGCGACATTCGCGAGATGGGCCGCTGTCTCGACGGCAAGCGCATCCTCGTCACGGGCGCCGGCGGCTCCATCGGCTCCGAGCTCTGCCGCCAGCTCGCCGCCTTCAACCCCAGCGAGCTGGTCCTCCTGGGCCATGGCGAGAACTCCATCGACCGCATCCAGAAGGAGCTCCTGCGGCGATTCCCGAGCCAGCGGAGCCGCATCCACATGGTCATCGGCTCCGTGGCCGACGAGCGGCGCATCGACGAGGTCTTCGCCGAGCACAAGCCCCAGGTGGTCTTTCACGCCGCCGCCCACAAGCATGTGCCCATCATGGAGGACAACATCAAGGAGGCCGTCCAGAACAACGCCTTGGGCTCCTACCGGGTGGCCTCGGCGGCGGGCCGTCATGGGGCCGAGCGCTTCGTCATGGTCTCGACCGACAAGGCTGTTTACCCCAGCAGCGTCATGGGTGCGACCAAGTGGCTGGCCGAGGAGGCTGTCCGCCACGTCGCGACCCGGTACCCCCACACGATCTACGTGACCACACGCTTCGGCAACGTTCTGGGCAGCCGGGGCAGCGTGGTGAACATCTTCCGGGACCAGATCACCCGGGGCGGGCCCGTGACGGTGACCGATCCCGAGATGACCCGTTACTTCATGACGATCCCCGAGGCCGTCCAGCTCGTGGTCCAGGCGGGCGCTATTGGTGGCTCGGGCGAGCTGTTCCTGCTGGAGATGGGCAAGCCCATGAAGATCGTGGAGCTGGCCCGGGACATGATCCGGTTGGCGGGCTACATTCCCGATCAAGACATCGATGTGGTCTTCACGGGCCTACGGCCGGGCGAGAAGCTCCACGAGTCCCTGGCCATGGATGATGAGGAGATCTCCGATACCGGCCGGCCGGGCCTGAAGGCGGTCCAGCGGCGGCGGTACTTCGCGGACGGCGCCTTCGAGGCCGAGATCCAGCGTTTGGCCGCGCTTCGTTCCGAGCCTAGCCCCTTGCCCACCCTGGAGGTGCTGATCGAGCTGGTGCCATCCAAGGAGGGTGAGCCGGGCCTGCGGTCAGGTGCGGGCGGGGCCCCGAAGAGGAAGCCGTGGGTGACGCCCCATCTCCAGCGGCTGGTTGGTTCCAGCGTTCCGGAGGGCGTGGCCGCTCGTGCCACACCCCGCAGTGGCTGATGGGCGCCGTTTTCGGTGGCTCTCATCTCCAGCCGCACCCAACAACGCTTCACCGATGCAGCCCATGTGTGGTAGACCACTGACGTGAAGGTGATGGCTGCACAGTCGATCGTGTACTTGCTGGCGTGTGAGAGTGCCTAGGCACCGCGCCGGCCATACATCCATGGAAGCCAAAGACCACCACAACCAAGAGCCGGACTCCCCTTCATCCATCCCCCCCGAACCGGGGGAGAGGCTAGGTGAGGGGCAGGAGAGCAGCGCTGCGCCTTCCCCCCTCTCCCGTTCGGACGGAATGGGAGAGGGCAGGGGTGAGGGCCAGCATGAGGGCGAAACGCCGCCGATGAGGCCAGATCACCCCACCGAAGACCATCGGGACCCTCACCCTAACCCTCTCCCACTGGAGCGGGAGAGG
>WJIW01000116.1 GCA_014730065.1 Armatimonadia bacterium
GGCGAAGGGTCTCCCTGAACCACGGGTCCATGAACTTGGTCTTCCTGGGCCGCCGGGTATCTATCGCCACGTCGAACCACGGGCAATACAGGCGCAGGAGCTGGTCTTGGTAGGTCACGGCCAGGACCCATCGCGGCAGGTTCATGCGCCAGCGCCACGAGGTGACCCCCACGTACCACCACAGGAAGTAGAAGCCTCGGTACCATCCTCGGTTCATGTGCCCTCCTCCTCACGCTTCCACGTAGTCATATCTCCCCAAAGGCCGCTCGATAGGCACGTCGGTGGTGAGTTCCAGTTCTAGCCGCTCGAAGGGGCACTTCTTGACTGCCCCGCACGATGGCTTGAGCCGGCCTTTCTTGGGACCGGCCTTGTACGGTGGCCGGCGCGGGCACGGTCCGTCGCAGAGCATCACGCGACGGCTCCCGTCGTGGTGCTCGACCTGCCTGTCATCCTCGATCACACCAGCGTGCTGCAGAAGGTCCTCGGGCATCTGGTAGAGATTGCTGACATCGGGCACGTTCCCGCCGCCGACGTGCCCGGCCAGATAGGCCGTCACGCGCAAACCGACCGTCCCCGTGATCGGCGGCCGAGGGCGACCGTCCGGCTCGCGCCACTGGGCGGCGAGCAGGGCGATGGCTTGGTGCTGATACGCCTCGACCCTCGGACTGCTCTTGATGATCCTGCGCCCCCCGGCGATAACTATCTGCTTGGAGTTCTTCAGGACGACCGGCTTCCCAGGGATCGTGAAAGTGTGAATCATCTCGCCTCCACCGTTCGGTTTCGTTCACGCCAATAGCGAAAGTAGAAGTTCCGGCGCATCTGCGAGAGCATGTCCTCGCTCACCTTCTCCCTATGGAGCAGCGGGGCATCGCGAAGGTGCCCGACATAGACGCGAGGGCCAGAGCGGGAGATGCCTCGCAGCCCCGCCCAGTCGGGAAGCTCGACCTGATCGCAGAGCTCCTCGGGGAGGACGAAGTAGAAGCGGCTTGGGCCCCGTGGAGACCTGGCCGCGAGAAGCTCGTGCTTGTTCAAGGTCTCGATACTGTCAGGGGTATCAGGCCCCCTGGATCGCAGCTCGTTACCAAGCCAGAAGCCATCCTTTGCGGCGTCGGCCTTGAAGTCGGCCACCGAGAGCTTGATCTCGAACTCGTGGGCCAGTCCGGCCTTGGTCACGCCGAAGATGTCGCACTCCCACCAGTCGGTGGGGGTGAAGTTGGGGCAGAGCACCTCGTAGGAGCTGCAATACTCCCGCCAAAAGGCGTTCTGCACTCGGCGCTCGGTCAAGCTGTCCATCACGTCCTCCTTGCTACGGCCCGCCTGGCCGGGGGCCGGTTGCGTCTCACCACCTTCTTACCGGCGTCGGCAATATGGTCTTTCACCTCCCTGCAGGAGCGTCCCTCATCACCCATGGCTTCCCGCACGAAGGCCGGCGGAGCGGCTCTGGGGCCAGGGGGAGGGGGCTTTGGCAAGCAGACCGCACACCCCAAGGGATAGAGTGAGGGCCTGCAATCGTAGGTGTAGGTGGTGACGTGATCGCCGGTCACGACTTCTCCCCCTCGTGCTCTCCGGGTTGCATCTCCGCGAGCATGGCAAAGCCCTCGGCCATGCGCTGGCCCTCGGGCATCTTGTCAAAGCGCCAGTCCCACCCGAGCCACTCGCGCCGGTCCCTCTGGCAGTCGTAGCAGTAGGACGGCCGCCACGAGGAACTCATGGGCTTGCCGCAGCCGGTGCAGGTGCTCACGCTCCACCTCCCGAGGACTGCTCCTGCCCCTGACCTTTGAGGAGCCGCCTCATCGCCGCAGCCTGGGCTTTCTCGAAGACCGGTTCCGGCGGCAAGTCCAGGGATGCCAGCAGGAGCAGGTCTGGGTTGATCCCGAGAGCACGGCACAGGCTCTCAAGAAGCTCCGGACTGGGCGTCCGTTTGCCTTGCTCCACCTGCGAGAGGTAGGAAGGTGTCACCCCCGCCTGGCCGGCGACCGTGACTTGCAGGTGTTCGCGCTGCTTGCGCACTCCTCTCAGCGTGATGCCTACTCGTCGAAGGTGATTGGTGATGCTCATGCTTGGCCCCCTTCGCTGCTGAAGGGCAGCATCTTGGGCTGCTCTCCAGTCTCAATCCACCGGGAGAGGCCAGGGTCCGCTTCCTCGAAGACGGTCCTGCCGCTGGGGAGCAGAATCCACGGCATGAACATCTCCCTCTCGGGGAGCAGCTCGTTCTCCACCGCCTCCAGCTTGGCCTTGAGCAGGAGCAGCAGGACCCGCCACTGCTGGCGCGTTGCCTTCTCGTATTCGCGCCTGGCTTGCGTCGCGGTGCGGCGCCGGCCCTTGTCGGTCTTGGTGAAGCGGTCTTCCTCGGGACTCGGCAAGGGCATGGAGATGCGGATATGCAGGTCCCGGTAGAAGAACCGGACAAAGGCCGCGCCCTGCCTGGTGCTGTGACCGGTCACGATGTCATCGGCCCCGTAGCGCAGGAGGGTCCGCTTGATCTCGGCCTCGCTACGGTCCACGGACACCTCGGTCTCGCTGGCATACTTGCTCACGCTTCACCTCCAAGGAGACCCTGGGCCTCCTGGCCTTCAGGAGCCACAAGAACGCGGTCATCGAGGCGGGGATCGTAGAGGGCACACCACTGGGACTCGCACTGGTAGGAGCACGTCGGCTTCTCGCCCATGACCCACCGCTGCCACCGATGCTTCTCTCTGGCCTTGTTCGCGCATATGCCGGAGCCGTCTGGCTTCCTTTGGCGCTTCCATCTGCACTGGGTTGTCCTGGTGCTCACGCTTCACTCCTTCCCGGCGAGTTGCCCGGTCCACTCCGGGGCCCTGGGCCCTTGGGCCCAGCCGAGCATCTCGCTCATCTCGTGGCGGCCGCCCATGATGTCCCGCCAGTAGTCGCGCCAGTGGTGGCCCCCGTCGCTGCGGCGGAAGACCATGCCTTGAAGGCACTCGCCACCAGTTGTCCGGACCCACAGGAGCTGGCTTGTCGGTGGCGAGGCCCCGGTGGGGGTCTTCCACGGGGGTCTGGTCTGGCCTCCTGTCTTGGCCGCCTTGATGCAGGCGTAGCGCAAGAAGATCCGAAAGACCGCCGCGTCGCATTCGGGACGATCAATGGGCTTCTTGCAGCACGAGCAGGGCGCTTCGCCTACGTCGAACTTGAGGTCGGTTTGCCCGATGTGCTCGGGTATGAGTTCGGCGCAAGATAGGCACACTCGTTTCCCGCAGATCATTGCGAAGAGCGCGACCATCACCGTCTTCTCGGGCTTCTCGGAGGGTCCGTCCCCGCTCTCGCCCCCGGCGCGGATCACCATCTCCCAGTCACTCATCGCTGCTCCTTCCTCGGCGGTCGCCTCACCTGGAGAGGCGACCTGCTCTTGGCCCTGGCGCTGCGGTGGTCCACCTCGGGCATGACGATCTCCCGCAGGTCGCCAAGACGCGAGGCGATGCGGGCGTTGCCGTAGAACTCGCCCAGTTCGGCCCGGGAGAGGTTCGAGGTGACCACCAGGGGCATGGAACCGTTGACCGCGCTCTCCACCAGGTCCATGATCGCCTCCACGCAGTGGACATCCGGGTTCTCGCTGGCGAGATCGTCGAGGACCACCAGCCGGTGCCGGGAGAGCTTGTCCATCACGTCCGACAGGCGCTCCCTGCCCCAGGAGTCCTTCACGCGCCACCCGAGGCGGATCGCCCGAAGCCACAGGCCCTCGCCGTCACCCCACGTGAAGGTCTTGACGATCCGGCCGGGCTCGAGACTCTCCTTGGGCACCGCGAGGGTCCTGGGGTGGTCCGGGTCCATGCGGTCCCTCACGATTGCGGCAGCCAGGCAGCTCTTGCCCGAGCCCTGAACGCCGTGGATGAAGTAGCCTCCCTCGGCCCAGTCGAGTGGGCCTTTCAGGCCGAAGTCCTCCAGCTTCCAGCCCAGGTACTTGTCCAGAACTCCCCAGGCCCGCAGGGCCTTGCGGTAGTCCTTGGGACCTGGCTTCCTGTCACAGCAGGCTAATTCCCTTCGCTGTGCTTGGGCTTGGTCGACGACCCGTTTCATTCGATCTCCGATGCTTTCCGGCTCGCTTCGTCCTCCGCTCATCCGGTGGTCCTCCCTCCTTGGTCCAGATCTGCAGCACCTTGCGCAGGTAGGGCATTGGCTTGGCCGGTTCGGCGTCGCCGGTCACTCGAAGGGCCTGGCGGACCCAATCCCAGGAGTAGGTCCTGGCGAGATCCACGAGCCTTCCGCCAGAGGCTCCACCGAGGACGGCTAGCGCCAGATCCTCCACGCCCTCGGGCATGGGCCCTGGGTCTCTCACCTCGGGTGGCCC
>WJIW01000117.1 GCA_014730065.1 Armatimonadia bacterium
CGGCACCTGGCCCGACCCCGCGGGCAAGCCCCAGGCCCAGGCCATGGCGCTCTACGCGCTCTGCGCCCACGCCCTGGCGACAGGGGATCGCGCGTGGACCGAGCAGGCGTGGCCCGCCATGACCCGGGCAGCGGTGGCATTGGCCCAAGGCGAGGTCCCCTGCGAGTGGGTGCTCGATGCCTACCGCAGGGTCTGCGGGGAGCTCGATCTCGAGTGCCCGAAGGCAGTGGGCTCGCCGACCACGGGCGGCGGGCTGCCGGTCCCGCCGGATGAAGCGATCGACGCGGCCGGTGGGCCGTGCCCAGTGTCGGCGGCGGCCAGAGCGGTGCTGCTGAATGCCGGCGGCGACGCGTAGGAGGGGACGTGTGGGTCCATGGCAGCAGGAAGACAGCCGCGACGCATCCTGGCACCCGTGACGGGGCTGCTTGGGGGGTGGGTCGACGACCTCCGGATGGCGGGGAATCCGTACGCCATCCGCGACATTCGCTCCCGGGTTCGGGGCCTGCGGTTCCCCTTGCTGCTTCTCATCTACCACGTCATCGTCATCGGCGTGGGGCTCATCGCCGTGGCCGCCTATGCCGCCAGCGCGAATCCCACTACCCCGGCGGGACGGTACGTCTTCCCATCCCTCGTGTACACCCAGCTCGTACTCGCTCCCATCGTCTCGGCGGTGCTGACGGCCACGTGCGTCTCCACCGAACGGGAGAAGCAGACCATCGATCTGGTGGTAATGACACCCATGCGCGGCGTCGAGATCGCGCTGGGGAAGCTGGCCATCCCGTGGGGACTCACCATGATGGTCGCCATCACCTCGGCGCCGTACGCCGTGTTGTGCATGGTGGGCGGCGGGGTTAACTCGGGCTCGGTGCTGCTGCTGTACCTGGGTTTGGCCATCTTCTGCGGGATCACCGCCACCTTCGGCCTGCTCATGTCCGTCGTGTCTCGAAGCTCGGCATCGGCCGTCATCGTGACCCTGGTCGTGTATGTGATCTGCCTGATCACGGGTCTCGTGGGCAATGGACTGTTGGTTCAGGGCTCCTTCGGGGCCGGCATGTTCGGCCCGCCCAACTGGACCTTCGGCCCGTACACCTACCTTTACCCGACCACTTGGGCGAGCGGGATGCTGGCCGCCGGCGATGCCCAGTGCCTGGCCTTCGGTCGCGGCGTCCCCTTCTGGCTCGCCGGGGTGGCCGTCTGGGGCCTCCTGGGGGCCTACATGACCATGGTCGCCAGTTGCCGGCTGAGCATCACGCCGCCCAGGCACCTCATCGCCCGGCGAGTCTTGGGCCTGTTGACGTGGACAGCGCTCGCAGCCATGGTCATCGGCGGGGTATGGGAGGACTTGGCTAGCGGATCGACCTTCTCCATGGCCAACCTCGGCGGGTACGGGGGCGGTGGGGCGAGCATGCTGGTCATCGTGTCTACCATCGCGACCATGGCGGCCTCGGTGGTTGCCATGCAATCGGGGCTGGGCGACTATCCGGACCTGTGGTGCCGACCCTTTGGCCAGGTGCTTCGGCGCATGGCCGTCCTGTGGAAGGTGCTGAGCCCCCGGCCCGAGTCGGGCCTGGCCATCGGTCTCCTTGGCTGGGCGGCGGCCGTGGCGGTCCCCTTCCTCGGGAACCACCTCGTCTTCGGGAGTGCCATCCCGCCATCCTTGGCTCCAGGTCATCTGCTGGGATTGCTGATCCCCCAGGTCCTCTGCATCGTCTTCGCCAGTTTTGTGGGGCTGTGGGCGAACGCGCGGTTCCCCTACGCGACCAACGCCCGCCGCAACGCCGCCGCCGGCCGACTGGTGCCGCTGCTGGCGTGGCCCATCGTCATGGCGATCGTGTTCGCCGCCATCGCGGGCCCTGTGGGTGCCCGCAACCCGGAGGCGGGATACATCACGTCGGCCATCGGAGCGCACGTGTCTGCCCTCAGCCCCTTCTCCCACCCCATGCTTCTGGGAATGGCGGGTCTATCGACGCCCATGGCGATGAAGGCATGGGTCGAGATCGGCCCCCTGAGCCTGCACCCACATATGGTGGCCGCCCTGATCGCCTTGGGACTGGCCATCGGCATGCTCGTGGTGACCGCTCGCCGGTGGCGGGAGAACGCCCGGTGGCTCCAGAGCCAGGGGTACTCCATGGGCAGGCTCGAGGAGCAGCAGGACCACACCGCCGTCACCCCGGCTCACGCCGTGTACCCCACCGATCCGTCGGTGCAGAAGACGGTTACCGCACCGGCCCAGGAGACGCCCGCGGAGCCATCCGAAACCGAGCCGCCGGGTCCCTACTCACCTGGCTCCAGGTAGAGGCCCAGCTCCGACAGGGCGGGGCAGACGGGCGACTCCACCACGCGCACCCGCACGCGCTCGATCGTGGTGGGCTCCAGGCGGATCAGCCGCCTAGCCCCAATACCTGTGACCGCCGCGACCTCGCGCCACTGGCCGCCTTCCCACACGTCCACGGCGATGGTCTCGATGCGCTGGCCCAGCGGCAGGTGCTCGCGAAGGGAGATCACGTTGAAGGTAGTGGGCTGGCCCAGATCCAGCACCAGCTCCGGAGCCGTGACGCCATCGTCCGTCGCCCAGTACGTGTCGCGGTCGCCGTCGAGGAGCGCCTCGGGACCATAGGCCGGGTGGTCGCCGCGTACATCGCTGGCGGTAAGCTCCGCGCCGGCGGCCAGGTTCTCGTCGAACGTCTCCTCGATGATGCGCCCGAACTCAGCTAGCGACGCCGCATCGGCCTCGTGGATCTGTCCGCGCCGGTCGGGCGGCAGGTTCAGTAGTAGTGACGCGCCCCGCCCGATGGAGGCGTAGTATAGGTCCACGAGCTGCTGGGGTGTCTTCACATCGTCGTCCTCGGCGGGATGGTAGAACCAGCCCGGCCGGATGGAGACATCGGCCTCGGCGGGGATCCACTCCGACCCTCCGCGCTCGCCCGATGTGTTGCGTGGGATGTCGATCTCGCCCACTGTGCCCTCGGGCGTGATGGTCGCCCAGCAAGGATCGCCGGCGACGCCGCTCTCGTTGCCGACCCACCGCACGTCGGGCCCTATGTCGCTGAAGATCACCGCGCCGGGTTGAAGCTCCCGGATCAAGCCCCAAGTCTCATCCCAGCCGTAGTAGCCGTGCTTGTCCACGCGCCGAGTCTCGTTGGCGCCTCCGTAGTAGCCGTCCCCGCCGTTGGCGCCATCGAACCAGACCTCGAAGATCTCGCCGTACTCGGTGAGCAGCTCCCGAAGCTGGTTACGGTAGTATTCCACGTAGGCCGGTGAGCCATAGTCCGCATGATTCCGGTCCCAGGGAGAGAGGTACACGCCGAATTCGAGGCCATGGCGGCGACACGCCTCGGCCACCTCGCGTACCACGTCGCCTTCGCCATCGCGCCACGGACTCGCGGCAACGGAGTGGTCGGTGTACGCGCTCGGCCAGAGGCAGAAGCCGTCGTGGTGCTTGGCCGTCAGGATGAGGCCCTTCAGTCCCCCCTCGGCGGCGACCCGGGCCATCTGGTCGGCATCGAAGTCGGTGGGCTCGAAGATCGATGGGGACTCGTCCCCGAAGCCCCATTCCTTGTCGGTGAACGTGTTCACGGTGAAGTGCAGGAAGCCGTACAGCTCCAGATCATGCCAATCGAGCTGCCGGTCGCTGGGTAGGGCGCCGTAGGGCTCGGGCGGATCGGGCGCGGGACCGGTTCGGCGTACCACGCGGACGCCGAAGAGGCCGCCGGCGAAGTTGCCCTCATGGCCCCTCAGCTCGACGGTCACCCGGTCCTTGTTTTCGATCAGGTCCCCGGGCAGGGGGTAAGTGATCTGGAAGAACTCGTCGGGGGCGTCCATGTCCAGGGTCTGGGTGGCGATGACCTGGCCGTCCACCACGATGTCGAAGGTCCGGGCGCCCACATCGCTCCCCCAGTACGTGCAGATCAGGTCCAGCGGCTCCGAGGGATCGACGGCCATCTCGAAGGAGAACCAGCCGCCATCGAAGCCATGCCGGAACTTCCGGCCCAGGTGTTCGCCCACGCCCGTGTTCTCGCCCTGGACGCTATGATCGCGCTCGTCCTGCATCTCCCCCGGCTGCATCCAGTCCACGGTGATGGCCTCGAGAACCTTCTGGCGCCGCCGCTCCTCGCGATACTCGGCCTGTCGCCGCTCCCAGCCCTCGGGGCTGAACCGTTCCCAGTAGACGGTGTACCTTTCGCCGTGGACCTGGTGGAAGGGCTTCAGGGGGACGTTCCTGGGATGGCCCGCTCCCCGCAGACGGAAGGTCAGGGGCTCGTCGCCCGCCACGATCCACTCCTCCAGATCGCGATCGCCCGGCACCAGAACGGGCACGTAATCCACTTCGGTGGCGCGGGGATCATTCTCGGGCCCTAATAGGCCCGCCAGCACGAGGGGGCCGTACAAGATGGCCACTCGGTCCGCATCGTCGGGCATGGGCTCCAGCCGGAGCTCCATGGGGAGGCGCACTCGAACCGTATCGCCGTCCTCCCACTGGCGGCGGATGTGGGCGTAGCCATCCCTGACCTGCGCCGGCGCCTCTTCGCCGTTGACCTCGATGGCGAACCCGTCGCCGACCCAGCTCGGCTTGCGCACGGCCAGGGACATCTCGGTGGGTTCGGCCAAGTCCAGGGTCAGGGTGGTCGCCTCCTCGGAGGGGAAGTCGGTGGCCTGGCGGAGGGTCAGGCCTCGCTCATTCCAGTTCAGTGTCGAGGCGATGAAGAGGTTGACGTACAAGGTGTCACCGGAATGGTAGTAGATCGACTCCCCGTACTTGGCGTGGTTCTCGATGCCCGTACCGACGCAGCACCAGAAGCTGTCGTCGATGGTGGAGTAGGTCTTGTGGGAGCCCGGCTCCAGGGGCACGTAGTAGCACACCATGCCCGTATCCGGGTTCTGCGAGGCCAGGATGTGGTTATAGAGGGCCCGCTCGTAGTAGTCGGCGTGCCGGGCCGAGGGGTCCCAGGCCATGAGGTGCCGGGTCAGCTTGAGCATGTTGTACGTGTTGCACGTCTCGGTGGTCGAGCTCCCGAGGCGGTTGCTTAGCTGGTCCGGGGGCCCGAAGTGCTCGCTGGTCGTGTTCCCGCCGGTCACGTACGAGTGATGATCGATCACCGTGGACCAGAGGTTCTCGGCGATGGTCCGGTCGCGCTCGTCGCCCGTCAGCTCGTAGCGCCGGGCTACGCCGATGATCTTGGGGATCTGGGTGTTGCCATGAAGGCCGGGGAGGGGGTCCTCGCCTTCGGCCAGGGGCTCGAGCACCGCCTCGTGGTGGAACTTGCGCGACAGCTCGAGGTATCTCTCCTCGCCCGTCACGGCATACAGCTCAGCGAAGGACTCGTTGATGCCGCCATGCTCGCACGCCAGCATGGTCTGCCATTGGTCGTGGGTCAGGTTGGCTGTGAGCTGGTAGGCCCAGTCCGCCAGCTCGATGGCGACCTGGAGAGCCAGCTCGTTGCCGCAGTGGCGGTGCGTGTCCAGGAGTCCGGCGAACTGCTTATGAAGGGTGTACCAGGGCACCCAGATGCCATTCAGGTCGAAGCCCGCGCTACGGATGTCACCGGCCTTGATCTCGGCGAAGGCCCGCCGGCCATCGGGGATCGCGGCCACGTAGCCGTCCCCGTTGGCCCGCTGGCACTCGCGCAGCTCGTCCACGATGTAGGCCGTTCGGTCGCCGAGCCGCTCATCGCCGGTGGAGGCGTACATCTTGGCGCAGGCGGTGAGATAGTGGCCCAGAGTATGCCCGGCGACGCCCTCCGATTCCCATGCGCCATAGGACTCGGCCTTGGGCTCCAATCCGGCCTCGGAGCGGAACCGTGCCAGCAGCCGGTCGGGCTCCAGCGCCAGGAGCCACCGACCATCCAGCTCCATGGCGTGCTTGAAGGGCCCCTCCTCCAGCCGCACCGACTCGAGAGGGAAGGGCAGTGCGACGACGGCGTCCACGTTGGGGACGGCGGCGTCGGGAGGCGGGAGCTGGCCGATCAGGGCGGGCAGGAGAGACGCTGCGGTGAGAACGGTGGGCATGTAGGGCTCCTCCGGCATGGGATTGGTGAAGCGGAGTTCGCGCCCTTTCGCGGGTACCCTTGCGAGTGATGAGGCGATCGCGGTAGCTGAAAGGGGCGAGGCCCCCATGGACCTCGCCCCTCCCTGACCAGCGTCCCCCTTCCGGCACCCCCCCGGGGCCGGAAAGCCTCTCGGAGTCGCTACTCTTCGCCGCCCGGACGGGGTCGCTGCGGGGGCTCGGGCCGGGGCAGCTCCGTCTCGGCCAGTAGCTCGAGGGTGTTGCCGTCGAACTTCATCAGCTTGGGCCCAGCCAGCACATAGACGGCGCCGCGATCAGCGGAGATCGCCGGTCCGCCGCCACCGCCGGGTCGCATCATGCCCGGACCTCCGGGGCCGCCGGGCCCACCCGGTCCGCCGGGGCCCATCATGCCTGGGCCGGTGCCCGGGCCGGTTCCGCCACCGGGGCCTCGGAACCCCTGGGCTTGGGCGATGGCCGCCGCCCCGGCAACGACCACCAGTACGATCAAGACTAACGTCAGAACGCCATAGCGTGTGGTCATTCCGATCACCCTACCTTCTCTCTTGGAGTTACCGACGGGCTCTTCTTGCTCCCCGTCGATGGTGTCATGCTACCCAGCCCGCATGACAAGAACTGGCGGCCTACCATGACAGAGTTGTAATCTGCCAGCCTGGGTGCGGGTGATGCGGGAGCGAAGGGATGGACCCCATGATCCCGAGGGAGCGCCAGCTCGCCGCGATCGAGCATGAAGAGGCCGACCGGCCGTCGGTGGATGTCATCTGCATCGAGATCATGCCGGAGCTGGCCGAGACCCTAGGCGTGGCCGAAGACCAAGTGTACGAAGCTCTCGGGATCGATGGCCGTATCGTGGGCGCGGGGCACCTGGGCCCGCCCCGGCAGACACCCGATGGCCAGCTACTGAGCGAATGGGGCACGGGTAGCGACTGGGTGTACTCGCATCGCCACCAGCGGCCTCTGGCGGGGGCCGAATCTGTGGCCGACGTGGAGGCCCACCCATGGCCCGACCCCGACTGGTACGGCTACGATCAGGCGGCCAAGCTGGCCGCTACCATCTCATCGAATTACGCCGTCCGCGGGCCGACGTGGATGCCGATAGCCTGCCGGGTCTTCGAGCTCTTCGGTGTCGAGCGAGCCCTCATGCACCTGGCCGGCGAGCCCGCCGTCTTCGAGGCCGCGGCCCGGCACGTGCACCGCTTCGTGCGCCGTTACTCGGAGCGTCTCTTGGATGCCTGCGGCGACCACATGCCCATCTACTCCATCGGCGACGACTTCGCCACCCAGCGCGGCCTGATGATCAGCCCCGATGCTTGGCGGCGCGTGCTGAAGCCTCTCTATGCGGACCTCTTCGAGATGGCCCGCCAGAGGGGCAGGTACGTGTGGCTCCATTCCTGCGGGGACATCACCGCGGTGCTTCCCGATCTGATCGACATAGGGATGGATGTGTGGGAGACGGTGCAGCTCCATACCTTGCCCATCGACGCCCACGCCCTGAAGCGGGAGTACGGCCGGGATGTGTGCTTCTTCGGCGGGATCAACACCCAGCGGCTGCCCTTCGCCACGCCCGACGAGATACGGCGGGAGGTGGATGAAGTGATGCGTGCTCTGGCGCCCGGGGGAGGGTTCATCTGCGGCCCGGACCATCACATCAAGCCCGACGTTCCGGCGGAGCGCGCCATCGCCCTGTTCCGCGCGGCGACAAGCGAGCCCCGATAGTCCCTGGGCGCCAAAGGCTGCTATCCTGGAGACGAGAGTCGAGAGGATGGAGAGTCATGGCCACCGCCAATGTGAAGATCGTCCTGGAGGACGCGGATGGCTACACCTTCCGCGCCGAGTTCCCCACAGGCCACCAGATCAAGATGGACATCCCCGAAGAGAGCGGGGGCGCCGACGAGGGTCCCCGGCCCATGCAAGTCATGCTCGCCGCCCTCGGCGGCTGCACGGGCATCGATGTCATGTCGATCCTGAACAAGATGAAGCAGCCCGTTGAGGGTTACGAGATCCACATCGAGGCCGACCAGTCCGAGGAGCACCCCAAGGTCTACACCGAGATCCGGGTCACCCACGTCATCAAGGGCGATGTGGAGGATGACCGAGCCGCCCGGGCCGTTGAGCTGAGTAGCGAGAAGTACTGCTCGGTCAGCGCCCAGATCAAGCAGGAGGGTACCGTGGAGTCGGACTACCGTCTGGAGTCTGACTAGCCCATGGCCAAACCCGAATGGGATGTCGTTACCCTAGGCACTGGGGCCGCCGGTCTGGTCGCTGGACACATCGCTGGGGGGCTGGGCCTGAGGACCGCGTGCATCGAAGCCGATCGAGTGGGCGGGGAGTGCTCCTGGACAGGCTGCGTGCCGAGTAAGGCACTCCTCCATGTGGCCGACCGGGTGCATCGCATCCGGCGCGGCATCCCTGGTGTGGAGCTGGAGACGGACGGCTTGGACGCGTCCGGCGCCCTTGAGCATGTGCGCCGGATCACACGAGACATGGGCGGAGAGCTTACCGCCGACGCCCTTGCGGCAAAGGGCATGGAGCTGGTCGAGGCCCGGGGCACGCTGCTGCCCGAGTCCCAGCCGGTCGCCGACGCCGCGGGCCGAGGCCTCGCCGCCCGATGCGTGCTTATCGCCACCGGATCCCGGCCCAAGATCCCACCCGTACCGGGGCTGGCCGATCTGCCGTACCGCACAAACCAGACCCTGTTCGATCTGGACCAGCCGCCAGGCTCCATGGTCATCTTGGGCGCGGGACCCATCGGGATCGAGATGGCCCAGGCCTTCAACCGCCTGGGCACCCGGGTCACGGTCGTCGACCGGGGCTCCGAGATCCTGGCCCAGGACGATCCCGAGCACGCCCGGTGGCTGCGCGAGATCCTACAAGCCGAAGGCGTGGAGTTCCTCCTGGGTTCGAACATCGTACGGGCCAGGCTCCTGGACGGGTGGCCGGCACTGGTGCATGAGGACGAGACTGGCGAACGGGTCGTGGCCGGCGAGCAGCTCCTGGTCGCGGCGGGCCGGGAGCCGAATACCGCGGGACTGGGTCTGGACGAGGCGGGGATCGAGCATTCGCCGCGAGGTGTTGAGGTGGACGACCTGCTGCGTACGACCCGCCGGGGGATCTACGCGGTCGGTGACGTGAACGGCAGATGGCCCTTCTCGCACATGGCCGAGTACGAGTCCACCATCGCCACCAGCCACGCCCTCTTCGGCCTGCGGCGTAAGGCGAGCTACCGGGACGGCGGATGGTGCACCTTCACCGACCCCGAGGTGGCGAGCTGCGGGATCAACGCCGCCGAAGCGGAGCATCGCGGCCTGGCCTACGGCGTCCACCGCTGGGGCTTCGACTCCGACGACCGAGCCCGGGTGGACGGCCAGGCGGTGGGGGAGGTCAAGGTGGTCGCCGACCCGCGCACCGGCCGCCTCTTGGGCGCCCAGATCATCGGGCCTCGGGCCGGCGAGGCCATTCAGGAGTACATCCTGGCACTTGGTCGGCGGATCCCCGTCCACGCCCTCGCCCAGACGGTTCACGTCTACCCCACCGTTAGCGTGACGGCTCAGCGCGCCTCCCAGATGTGGATGCGCGACCGGCTGCAGGTGGGCTGGACCTCGCGCCTGGCGCGCCAGTATCTGGCCCTTCGGGGCTTCGGCCGCGGGGGGTGAGCCGGTGATCTCGGTGGTGATCCCGGTACTGAACGAGGCCCAAGCTCTGCCCCCGGCGCTGGAGCGCGTCCGGCCGCTATTCAGTGGCCACGAGATCATCGTGGTCGATGGCGGTAGCGACGACGGCACCCCCGACTTGGCCGCGTCCTACGCTGGCGTGCGGGTCATCGAATCTCCGCCGGGCCGGGGGCGGCAGATCGACTGCGGGGCGGAGGGGGCCGAGGGGGATGTCCTGCTGGTGCTCCATGCCGACGCCGGGCTGGATGGCGGCAGTCCCGCGGCCATCGAGGAGGCCGTGGCATCGGGCGCCCGATGGGGGTGGCATCCGGTGAGGTACCGCTCGACGTGCAAGGCGCTGGGCCTCATCGCTCGGAGCATCAACGCGGCGGCCCGGGTGCTCAGCGCACCCTTCGGCGAGCACGCCATGTTCGCGACACGGGAGGCGTGGGCGGAGGCCGGTGGGTGTCCGCACGTGCCGCTGCTCGAGGACCTGATCCTGGCCCGTCGACTACGGGCCCTGTGCAGGGGCGTGCCCCTGGCTGCTGGTGTCGAGGTCAGCGCCCGACGCTACGAGCGGTGGGGCGTGATGCGAATGGGCTTGGTTAGCTCGGCCATCCTCGTGGGGGGGGCCCTCGGCATCGATCCCCGCAAGCTCGAGAGGCTCTACCCGGACGTCCGGTGATCCCGCTACTTGGCGAACATCCCCCCACCCGAGCGCTCCTCGTCGCGATCCGTGGCCATGGGCACGGGGGGCGTGAGGGCGGAGATGTCCTCCCACTCTTCGGGCGTCATGGAGTAGTCGGCGGCTTCCAGAGAGGGCTGAAGCTGCTCGGGGTTGCGGGCGCCGATGATGGGCGCGGTAATCGCCGGATGGGCCTTGACCCACGCCACGGCCAGGGTCACGGGGTGGATGCCCTTGATCGACGCGAACTCCGTGAAGCGCTCGGCGGTCCGGTGGTACATCTCGCGCCGGTAGCGCTCGGCGTACATCTCGTTGGAGGAGAGGCGGCCTTCGGCGTCACTGGTGCCAGCGTACTTGCCCGTTAGCAGCCCGCCGCCCAGGGGGCTGTACGAGATCACGCCCAGGTTCTCTTCGGCGGCCATGGGCAGGATCTCCACCTCCGCCGTCCGCTTGGCCAGGCTGTACATGGGCTGCAGGACGTGTATGGAGTTGAGACCCAGGCGGTCACACTCCCCGAGGGCCTTGGCCGTCCGCCATGCGGGCCAGTTGCTCACTCCGGCGTACCGGATCTTCCCTTGGGTGACCAGATCATCGAGGGCTCGGAGGGTCTCGTGGAGGTCGGGGCGGCCGTCGTAGGTATGGCAGAAGTACACGTCGATGGTGTCGGTTCCGAGGCGCTTGAGGGACGTCTCCACGCGCCGCATGATGTACCGCCGGCTGAGGCCCTTGGCGTTCCGGTCCTCGCCCGACGGCATGCCCACCTTGCTGGTGATGACCAGCTCGTCGCGCATCCCCGCCATCAGCTTGCCCAGGATCTCCTCGGAGCGGCCGCCGGCGTAGATGTCGGCACAGTCGAAGAAGTTGATGCCGGTGTCCAGGCACATCTCGAAGAGCTTGGCCGAGGTCTCCTCATCGGCCTCTCGGCCGAAGGTCATGGTGCCGAAGCACAGGGTCGAGACGCTCACGCCCGTGCGTCCGAGTAGGGTGTAGTCCATCTCCGTCGCCTCCCATGGTGCGCGGCCGTGGTATCCTCTGCCCGATGCAGACCTCGGGGAGCCGCGCCTTAGTCATCGCACGCATCTTCCTGATGGCCTGGGTGCTCATCGCCGGGGCCATCTTCACCGGGCTCATCGGGCCCGTTCGAAGCTCCATCCAGGAGACCTTCGGCATCGATGAAGCCCAGTTCAGTCTGTGGCTGGCGGCGGTTCAGTTCGTGTCGTCGGGGGTCGTCCTCGCCGCCGCGCCCAGACTAGGCCGGCTGAACCCCATGAAGCTCATGGTGGCGGGGCTCGCCGTCAGTACCCTTGGCCTCTTCGTCTGCTACCGGGTGCCCACCTTGGCGGGCTGGCTGGGCGGCTGGTCGGCGGTGAGCTTCGGCCGGTCCCTGGGAGCCATCGCCAACAACATCGCCATGGACCTGTGGCCCGACCGTCCGCGGCGGGGTGTGGTCCTGCTCCATGCCTGGAACAGCGGGGGCAAGGTCCTCGGGCCCATCGTGGTCGCCCTAACCCTGGGCTGGTTCGCGATCCAGTGGCGGGGGAGCTTCCTGGCCCTGGCGGTGCTGTCGGCCGCCTTGCTGGGGTTCTTCTCCCTGACGGGCGGGCCGACGATCCGGCACATGGCTCTGCCGAAGGAAGAGGTGCCCGCACCCAGCCACCGGGCCTTCCGCAATCCTCTGTTCTGGCACTGCGCCACCCCCTTCGCCCTCATCGCCGGTAGTGAGGCGGCCTTCTCGTCGCTGGCGCCCCTGTACTTCGAGCGGATGCATGGCATGACCCGGGAGGTGGCCAGCCTGCTTCTCACGGTCCACGTCTTGGGGCTCATGTGCGGCCGGTTCGCCGTGGGGCTGTTCGGGGAGCGGCTCAGCAACCGGACCATCATCGGCATCTGCGTCGGCGCGGGCGTCGCGCTGTTCCCGTGCATGTTCATCGCAGACCCCTACTTGGTCTCGATCCCGCTGTTCGTGTACGGCCTGACCTTCAGCGCGACCTGGCCCACCTTCTATGCCCAGGCGGCCCGGTTCATCCCCGAGGACCGGGACATGCTGGCGTACACGAGCCAGCTCGCCAATCTGGTGGGCATCAGCGCATGCATCGCCCTCAGTGGATACATAGCGAGGCAGAGCCTGCCGTGGTCGCTCGTGTTCAGCGTGGCGGTGATGTGGATCTTCGCTCTGTGGTTCTACCTGGGCCCGGTGAGTCGGGAGCCGGCTAGCGGATGACGAGCCCCGTGACCCAGTCGCCAATGACCAGCCGGGGATCGTCTGCGGCCAGGGCCCGCCCGTTCACCGTCACGTTCTCGAACACAATGTCCCGAACGGGGCTATCCGGGCCGTCAGCCATGACGACGACATGGGGCGTCTCAGAGTGGATCACGTTGATATTCCGGAACACCACGCCAGTGATCGAGCCCCGGGGCTGTTCGCGTGGTGGCGGGTCCGATTGCTTGTAGGGGTTCTGTGGGACCGTTGGCAGGTTCATGTGCCATCCGTCCCAGTTGTTGACCACCTTGATGGGCGCGTGGCTTTCTCCGCGAACATCCTCGATGACGATGTTCTCGAAGCGGAAGTTGGAGACGTTCCCCGGTCCCTGGAGCTCCAGACCGATGGCGCCTCGGGACGTGGGCGAGTCGGTGACGTGGATCGCGGTGCAGCCCTCGAAGATCACGTTCGAGAGATCGGCGTCGGTCTCATGGCAGAGGCCAAAGGCACCGCCCACGTCGTTCCACACCACGCAGTTGCGGAACGTGACGTTGCTTTGGGGGACCCAGACCTTGATCTCCAGAGAGTCGTCGGCGTTGTGGCTGAAACAGTTCTCGACCAAGGCGTCGGAGGTGCCTCCGACCACGATGCCGTCGTTGTTGACGTAGTGCCCGACGATTTTGACGTTGTCGATGTGCACGCCGCGGCTGTTGACCACATTCAGCGACCATACCGAGGACTCTCGGATGATGATGCCCTCGATGCTGAGATCCTCGATCTCCTGCACGCGGATCAGGTGCCCTCGCTGAAGCTGATCCAGGGCTCGGCGACCACACAGGATCCCGCGACCCCGGATGGTTACATCGCGCTGGTAGCTGCTGGTGAACATCCCGGGCTGCTCCCAGAGCTGGAGGCCATAGAGGAGCCCCGGCCAAGGCGAGAGGTCGCCTTCGGGAGCGGGTTTCAGGTGGAGCACGGCGCCCCCGGCGACGTACACCGTCTGGCCGCTCTGGATGTCCGTTACTCCGAGCTCATGGGAGCCAGGCCCGAAGTACAGGATGCCGGGGTCATCGGGGCTCGGAGGGTCGACCTCGAGGGGGTTGGCGAACAGGTGCAGGGCATGGGTTAGGCTGCCCCCGGGTTCGATGCTAAGCTGGCAGGGCTCGTCCAAGCTGAATCGTATCTCGTCATCCTCGACCGTCGGCTCGATGTCGTGGGCGAGGGGGCGCACCACGACGGTCCGAGTGTCCAGCCCCGCCTCGGTCAGGCCCGGCAGCAGGCGGACACGGACATCGACCGACCCCTCGAAGTCGAAGTAGGCAAAGGTCAGCGGGGATACGGGTCGGCCCGCTATGGTGTGATCCGAACGGGGGTCATAGCGGTAGGACGTATAGCAGAACACGGGCTGTCCATCTATCCAGACGCGGTAGTCGGGTGATGGTGCCTCGTCCTCGGGGGCAGGGTAGGTCACGACGCGGGCCGGGCCTGTGGAGTCTTGCCCAGCCGCCGTTACCATGCCCAGGGCAAGGTGGAGAGCTACAGCGAGGGTCATCGTCGCCTCCCGAGACGGGCGCCCCACAGCGCGGCGGGGCGCCCGGGTGTTCGACCAGATGATGACGACTAGTTGTAGTCGACCTCCTCGATGGGGAATGGCGTGTAGGTGCCCTCTTGGCAGGCCAGGTTCTCGGGCTTGATGCTGGCGAACCGGCCCCACTTGGCGTGGCCATCGCCGTAGGCGAAGTTCAGGCCACCGTTGTGGCGGACCCGAACTTGGCAGCCGAACATGCCCCAGCCATAGTAGTGGGAGTCAGACCATGCGTCGGGAGCGCAGCTCTCCCACATCATCACCGTCTCGGCGGGATGGGCGAAGTCGGCGAGATGCCCCAGCCCCCAACCTACCATGGGCCCATGGTAGGCCCAATCGTTGTCCCACTCGGTCCAGATCCACGATCCGGGCCCCGTCCCGATGCCATTGGTGCCGTAGGAGACCTCGAAGCCCCAATTGCCGTTGGAGTCCTGAACCGCATCGACATTAGCCGGTGATACCCACGGAGCATGGTTGGGGTGGCTATGGCTCGGGCAGATCCGAAGCTGGGAGTTCTTGACATAGGGGTCGCACAGTGTGTGCCAGTAGATGAAAAGGCCATCGGCGGGGTTCTGGATGGTCGTCGGACAGTTCAGCTCATCGTAGTCCTGGGCGTAGGACATGAAGGCCGTGCCCCACTGCCGTACGTTGCTCAGGCACGAAGTCTGGCGGGCCTTCTCCCTCGCCTTGGCGAACACGGGGAACAAGATGGCGGCCAGGATGGCGATGATGGCTATGACTACGAGCAGCTCGATCAGTGTGAAGCCGCGTGTCTTCATGGTGCGACCTACCTCCTCATGGTTGCCAGGCCCGGTACCGCCCGGCGCGTGGTGCTCTCCCCCATACGGCTTGCCTGACCAGACTCAGGCCGCCTCTGCTGGGTCGGCATCACCTCCAGTCATCTCAGGGCCGATCCCCTCAGCTCGAAGGGCGCCTCCAGCTGGTGCCCGACGACGGGGCCATCGGGATGCTCCAGCCGCTCGCGGAGCAGATCCCAAGCCGTCTCGGCGGTCTGCTCCAGGGGCTGCATGACGGTGGCCAGCGGCGGGTTAATGTACCGTCCTTCGATGATGCCGTCACACGCCACCACGGCCACGTCATCGGGGATCCGCGCCCCGACATCGAACAATGCCCGGTACGCGCCCAACGCCAGATGATCGCTGTTACAGAACAGACCGTCGGGCGGACCGTGAGTCTCGATGTACCTGAGGAGCCCTCGGCGCCCGCCCTCGGCATCAACGGTGGGAGAGAGGATCCATGCAGGCTCTCTCCCCTCGCTTGCCATGAGTCTGGCGTACTCGGTGTGGCGGGCATCCCAGCGGTCGAAGCTCCCGGCCACGGTCAGCATGCAGATCGGTCCCTGGCAGACGCGGACGAGATGCTTCAGGGCAGCGGTAACGCCAGGTAGCAGATCGATGCCCACCCAATCCACTGACGTGGAATGGAATACCCCAACGGACACGATGGGCGTGCCGCGGTGGGCCCAGTTGTCGGCGACCTCGACCAGGTCGGCGAGTACGATGCCATCCACGAAGTGCTCCAGCGAATCCAGGCGCGTGCTCTGGACGCTTAGGTCCTCTCCGGCCTGGGCGGTGATGACGTGATGGGACCGATCCTCGGCCACGCCCTGAAGGCGATCGAGGAAGTCGGGCACGTAGGGATGGTCGAGGGCCGGGACGGACAGGAGGATCATCTGGGTCCTGCCGGAGACGAGGGCGCGCGCCACACGGTTGGGCCGGTAGCCCAGCTCCGCCGCTACCTTACGAACCCTCTCCGCAGTCTCGATCCCGACACTTGGCTGGCCGCTGCCGCTGAGGGCGGAGGAAGCCGCAGCCAAGGAGACCTTGGCGTGGCTGGCGACCTGTTTGAGGGTGACGCCCATGGCTTCGTCCGTTCGAGGGCACTTACACACTACCATTTGACAATACTAAAACGCTTTAGTAGGATTGTCAAGCGCCGTTCGAGTCCGCGCTTCCATGCCACAGGCGACGGGCGCCAGATGGATCCACAGTCGGCCTCGAACGAGACAAGCGCGCGCGACCGAGGAGGGAACGGCATGTCCAGAAGTCAGTGGTGGACGACGGCATTGGTGCTCGCTTCACTGATGGCAGGTCTCTTGGTGGCCATCGCCGGGTGCACATCCAAGGGCGAGAACGTGGGTGCTGCCGCATCGGGCGATCCCGAGAAGAAGGCTCAGGGCAAGGCGATGATGGAGAAGGCACAGCGCGAGCGGATGGGTGGCGGCGCGAAGAAGGGCGGCTAGCACCCACGGATCTGGGCCGCGGCGTAGCGGCGCGGCCGCCGATTCCGGTGCTCGGATGATCGACGGCCACGCCTCGCCACATCACAACTTGACGGCGAACTCCTCCAGTCGCCCGCGCAGGTCCTCGGGCACTCGGGCGACGACGCGTATGCCGTCCTCCGTGTACTCCTGCTCGAGCAGGCTGCCCCGCTCGTGCAGCTCCGAGACCAGGCTCATCTGGTCGAAGGGAAGATGGGCCTCGATCTGACGATCACCCGCCTCGGCGTGGCCGTCGATGGCCTGGATGAGCTCCTCGATACCGTCGCCCGTGCGCGCCGAGACCTTCAGCACGTCGGGCTCGGAGGTCGAGGGCAGTCCATCGTCCAGCTTCGCGACGGTATCGCACTTGTTGAGTACGGTCACGATGGGCAGGTCCAGGGCGCCGATCTCGTCCAAGGTCTCCAGGACGCTGCCGATCTTCTCCGCCGCTTGGGGATCGCCGGCATCGACCACATGGAGCAGGAGGTCCGCGTCCCGCGCCTCCTCCAGCGTCGAGCTGAAGGCGGCGATGAGGCTCGTCGGCAGGCGGTCGATGAATCCGACGGTATCGGTAACGACCACGCGCCTGCCGCCCGGCAGCTCGACGCCCTTGGTGGTGGCGTCGAGGGTCGCGAAGAGCATGTTGTCCACGTACGTCTCCGCCCCCGCCAGCCGGTTGAGCAAGGTGGATTTGCCCGCATTGGTGTACCCCACCAGGGCGACCCGGAAGGGTCCCACGCCATCGCGCGAATCCCGCTCCATCCGCCGACGCTTGCCGATCTCCTCGATCTCCTTGCGTAGCCTGGAGATGCGGTTGCGGATGCGCCGGCGATCCACCTCCAGCTTCGTCTCACCGGGGCCTCGGGTGCCGATGCCGCCGGCTAGCCGGGAGAGCACCTCGCCCCGACCCATGAGCCGGGGCAGGCGGTACTCGAGCTGGGCCAGCTCCACCTGGACCTTGCCCTCGCGAGACCGCGCTCGGTGGGCGAAGATGTCCAGGATCACCTCGGTGCGATCCACCACGGGCGTATCCAGGATCTTCTCCATGTTGCGCTGTTGGGCGGGGGTCAGGGGGTCGCTGGTAGCGACCACCGTGGCCTCCTCCAGCACCAGCAGCTCCTTGGCTTCCTGGACCTTGCCCTTGCCCAGGTACGTCTTAGGATCGGGCTTACTTAGCTTCTGGCTCACCATGGCCACGGGGTCGAGCCACGCATTGCGAGCCAGCTCCTCCATCTCGGCGAAGGTGCGCTCGAAGGTGCCATCGCCCGGATCCATGCCGAGGACGATCGCACGCTCGGCCTGCTGGGCCAGGCCCTTCTCGGCGCGTATGTCTACCCAGTCAAAGCGTTGCTGTTCCGCCATGTGTCACTCCCTTGCACAGGGAGGCACGCTTCCTCGGGGCTCACCCAAAGCTGAGGCCCAGGCGGCTGATCCGCGCTATGGCCTCGGCGATGCGAGCCTCCACGTCATCGGCCCTAAGGGTCAGCGAGAACCTGATGAATCCCTCGCCGTACTCGCCGTAGGACGAGCCGGGAATGGTGATGACGTGAGCCTCGGAGAGGATCCTCGCCGACGCGTCGGCCGAGGTCATCCCCTTGGGGCTCGGAGCCCATACGAAGAAGGTGCCCTGGGGCGGGTCCACCGGCCATCCGATGGACCGAAGCCCCTCGACTAGAGTATCCCGCCGCGACTGGTAGACGTCGCGCACCATGCGGGCGTGGTCCCCTCCGCGAGCGAGGGTGACGGCGCCCGCCTGCTGCAGGGCGGGGAAGACGTTGGAGTCCACGTACGACTTCATGCGCGACACGCCGGCCACGCCGTCCCTGGATCCGCAGACCCAGCCGAGTCGCCAGCCGGTCATGCAGTAGGTCTTGGAGAAGGAGTGGAACTCGATCGCCCGCTCCATCCCTCCATCGACCGCCAGGATCGAGGGCGGGGCCTCGTGGCCGTAGTACAGCTCCGAGTACGCCGCATCGTTGCAGATGAGGATGTCGTGCTTCTCGGCGAACTCGATGGCCCGCTTGAAGAACTCCTCGGTGGCCACGGCTCCCGTGGGGTTGTGGGGGTAGTTCAGGTACAGGAGCTTGGCTCGACCGGCGATGTCCTCGGGTATGGCGTCCAGATCGGGCAGGTAGCCCGCCTCGGGGAGCAGAGGCATGGCGTAGGCCTCACCGCCGGCGAACTGGGTGTTGAAGGTGTACACGCCATAGCCGGGGGTGGGCACCAAGCTGACGTCGCCCGTGTCGATGTACGCCCAGGCCGCCTTGGCCAGGGCCTCCTTGGAGCCGATGGTGACCTTGACCTCACCCTTGGGGTCGAGATCGACGCCGAACCGCTCCCCGAACCAGGTAGAGACCGATTCCAGGAATGCGGGCAGGCCGTACGAGCTCTCATCATAGTTGTTCATCGGTCCAACTTCGATGGCGCTCGCCAGGGCTTGCTTGGCGCACTCCGGTGGCGGCAGGTCGGGGTCACCGATGCCGAAGTCGATCAGATCCCAGCCTTCCGCCAGGGCCCGGTCTTTGAGCCGGGCTATCTCGGCGAAGGGGTAGGGTGGTATGGCCTGTAGGCGCTGGGCTTGCTCCAAAGGGGCTCCTCCTCAGTAGCCGGGTATGTCCGCCGACCCCTGGGGCCGGCGCTAGGTCGCGAGAAGTCGATCCATGGAATGGGGTTAGAGTCGAGGAAGCCGATCGAGCTCGATCTCGCCCACGAAGGCGGTTACCGCCGGTCCGCGCATCAGTACGTTCCCCTCGGGTTTCCAGTGGATCCGTAGGTCCCCTCCGGGCATGTGGACCACGGCCTGTCTTCCCGAGCGGCCGGAGACGGCGCCGGCGACCGTGGCTGCGCACGCACCCGTGCCGCACGCTAGGGTCAGTCCGGCTCCGCGCTCCCAAACGCGCAGGGAGAGCTCGTCATCGGCTATCACTTGGACCAGATGAACATTGGTTCTCTCCGGAAACTCCTCATGGTGCTCGATCGCCGGACCGAGATGGGCGAGATCCATCGCGCTCGGGTCCTCGACGAATATAACACAATGGGGGTTGCCCATGGAAACGCAGGTTACCGGGAAGGCCTGATCGCCCACCATCAGGGTCTCGTCGATCACGTGGGCGGCGGGGTCTTGGCCCGGTCCGACGCGCATGGGGATGGACGCGCGTCCCAGCAGGGGACGCCCCATGTCCACCTCCACCTCGCCGGCATCGGGACGCTCGGAGGCCAGCAGCCGGGCCGTCGTCACTCCGCCCGGAGTGTCTATGGTAATCGCGTCGGCCGTGGTTCGTCCCGTATGCCTCAGGAACCGGGCGAAGCAGCGGAGTCCGTTGCCGCACATGCCGCGGGTGCCGTCGGGGTTGACCATGATCATCTCGAAGTCGGCGGCGTCGGAGGGCACAGCGATGAGGACCCCATCGGATCCGATGCCGAAGGTGCGGTCACACAGACCCGGCGCTGCCTCCTCCGCGTCCCTCGCCACCTCGGGGTCGTCCAGAGCATCCACCACGACGAAGTCATTGCCTAGTCCGTGTAACTTATGGAACGTCAAAGAGCGGCCAGCACCTTCCCGGCGGAATCAGCGCGATGCCTCATCCTCATTGGTCGGCGGGAGTTCGACGCGGGTAACCTCGCCTCCTCGTACCACAATCTCATCATCGTAACTGGCCCCCTGGGGGCTGAGGACGCTGACGGCGTAGCGCCCCGGCAGTACCTCGACGAGCTCACCCGAATCCAGGGTCGCCGCGGGCTCGGGCTCCGCGCCCTCGGTCAGCCGGTACAGCCCGATACGCGCCTGGGTTCCCAATGCCAGGGAGACCGCTCCCGTGGCTCCGAACTGCACGACTCCGTCCTCGGCCTCGCGGATCTCCAGGTCGGTGACCAGAAGCCGGGGATAGGTCCACAGATCCAGCTCGTAGGAGCCCGGCAGAATGTCCTGACCCCGGCCCGTGACGCCGCTGGCCAGGGCATCGCCGGTCACCGCGTCGATGACGTTGTACTTGACCCTGGCGGGGTCTCCAGCGTGATTCAGCAGCCCAACGAGGAGGCGGACCAGTCGGCCCAGGGAGTGGGTGGTCACCTGCCCGGACGTCACGTCCAACTCCAGGCTCGCATCGGGCCAGCCTGCCAAGGAAACCTCGTACCGGCCCGGGGACACGAGCACCGTGTCGCCCGTCAGGCCCGCGATCAGCTCGTCGGGATTGTGCACCGGGCGTGCCGTCCAGGCCCACTCGACGGGCTGGCCATCGGAGCTCAGCAGCTCCACACGAATGGCGCCCTGGGCGGGTACGTCGATCCGACGCCCTTGCCCCGGCTCCAGGCGTACCTGCATCTCCGTGGGCGGCCGGGTGTCGAGTCGGAGATCCCATGATCCGGGCGGAGCGAGCAGCGCCCTATTCGTCTCGCCGGTCAGCGGGTCGCCGCCATCGCGGCTAAGGCTGAAGGCCACGGTGGCCTCGGCCTCCGGACCCTCCAGCGTCACGTGCAGGCGAACCCAGTCGGACAGATCCACCTCGGTAAGCTCTCCGGCCACAACGCCAACGCGATCACTTCGGTACTGGGGTCCGTCGGTGCTGACGACCCGGTAAGTGCCCGGCGGAAGTGGAACCCACTGCCCCATGCGAGCCCCGCCCACGCGCTGGCTCGATCCGTCGACCTGGATCTCGATGGGATATGCCTGGCCTTCGGGCTCGGGCGGAGCGACCCGCAGCGCGCCCATCTCGCCCAGCCTCTGTACTCCGCTGGCGTACATCTCCACGGCGCGCGTCAGGTTGGGCCGGGTGAAGACTAAAGCCCGGTACAGCCCCTCGTCCAAGGCGATGGGGCGTCCCGCAAGGATCCAGCCACGGGGACCGGGCTCGCCCGGCTCATAGAAGATAATGGGGGTGGGCGGCAGGTCGATGGGCGAGTGGATCACCGGCGTGAGGGTGAGGGCGCCTCCGACGGGGGCCAGATAGCCCCCCGCATCGACCGCGATGTCGTCGTCCCAGAGCAGCTCGACGTTGCGCCACCCATCCGCCTCCTCGGGTGACTGGTAACTCAGTGCGACGGCTCTGCCAAGGCTGGATGCGATGTCCTCGGCGGCGGCTCCAGCCCCGGCTACATCGCCTAGGGACACGACCTGCCCGCCGCTGGCCCGGGCGGCCTCGACGACCGATGGCTCCCCGCCGACCGATGCCGAAAGAGAGTGGATCACGCCGCCGGCGAAGGGCGCCAGCACCGCGGGGGCGTTCCTGGCCACATGGGATACGGGGTCCTGGCCGGCGTGCAGCACGACCATGCAGCGGGGACCGGGGGCTTCGGCCAGGGCATCGATGGCCGCCACTATGCCGTCCCGCACCCGGCCCACGGGATCGGCGAAGAGCTCCGCGACCACGCTCCGGAGCCGGTCGCCCCCTCGGGCGAATCCGACGGTCCGGACCGTCTCTCCCGCTAGCACGATGCCGATCTGGGTCTCGGGTGGCAGGCTCGAGGCAAGAGAGGCCAGGGCCGCGGCGAAGACCGCGCGCTCCTTCTCAGCCTCGGGTCCGCACTCGATGACCACGACGAGCCAGAAGGGCTCGGTCTCGCGCACCTGGATGGGAACTGGCGGGGCGTCGCCCTCCACGGCACGAGCGGCCGGGAGCTGGCCATCCTCCAGCTCACCCGGATCCACGATCACCTCGACACACGGGGGCTGGGACGAGTAGGTGGACAGGACCTCGGGAGCGACGGTCTGCGCCGTCGCCGCCCCGACGAAACAGAGACACGCCCAGGCGCCCAGGGCTGCACGTAGGATGTTGGTCGGCACCGTTCTCAACCGTCGTCTTCCTCCCTACCCGTATTGTAGGGGCGTCGCCCCCCGATGGGTAGGGTAGCGGCTCGGGAGGCCAATGGGAACGAGGATAGGCGAAGGAGCCGCCGGTGGCGAATGTCATCTCCCACCCAACCGCCGGGGGATGGCGAGGGGCTCGGTCCAGCCGGGTCGAGCCACCGCAACCCTCCGTTCGGACGCGAAACCTGGCCGTTGGGCCGCCGGCGGAGGAGAAGGGTACGCCCGGGGTGTAACCTGAGTACTCCGACCGGCCATTGGGAGGGGAGTGAGGTACCCTGAAAGCAGTCGTTCTCGCCGCGGGCGAGGGAACGCGGATGCGGCCTCTGACGCTTACCCGGCCGAAGGTGCTGGTCCCCGCCGCGGGCTCGCCTCTCCTCGATCACGTCTTCCGCCGCCTGGCCGTCGCGGGCGTGGACAGCGCGCTCCTGGTGACCATGTACCTGCCCGAGCAGGTCGAGTCATGGGCCCGGGCGGCCGATCGCTATGGCATCGACATCGATCTGATCCACCAGCCCCGGGACCGCTACGGCACCGGGGCAGCCACACTCACGGCCAGGGATTGGGTCGACGGATCGGCCTTCCTCATGACCTTTGGCGACGTACTTGCCTCGGAGAGCCACTATCCAGCCCTCGTCGGGCTCCACAAGCGCCATCCCGATGCGACCATCCTCTCGGCCCATCGAGAGGAGATGGTGCGAGGAGGCCTGGTGCAGATCGATGGCGATGGCATTCTGGAGGCGATCATCGAGCGTCCGTCGGCTCCCGTGCCGTCGGGCCTGATCAACGCCGGCATCTTCCTGCTGCAGCCTGGCATCTTCGACGACCTCCAAGACTTGGCGCCCTCGCCTCGGGGCGAGTACGAGCTGACGGACGTGTTCCAGAAGATGGCCGAAGAGGGCCGGGCGCCCAAAGTGCTGGAGACCGACGACTACTGGGTGAACGTGAGCGGCGGCCCCGAGATCCTCGAGGTGCAGCGCCGGGTGCTCGATGAGTGGACTTCCGCGGCCGACGGCGACGGGGTCTTCATCGAGGAGGGTGCCGAAGTCTCCGGCGATGCTGAGCTGCGCGGGCCCCTGCGAATCTCGGCGGGGGCCAAGGTCGGGGCGGCTCATATCGGACCGTACGCTTCGGTCGGCGATGGGGCCCATGTGGACGATGGATCGGCGCTCGAAGAGTGTGGCGTCCTCCCCGGCGCCCACGTCGGCAGCGATTGCCGGCTGAGGTACGCCATTATCGGCGCGGGCGCGCGCATGGCCGACCGTGCGCGCCTCTGGGGCGAGGTGGACCGCACCTCGATCCTGGCCGACGGTGAGGAGCATGGTACCTGATGTACCGTCGGCGTCCGTCTCGCCAGCAATCGGGGGGGCACGAGCCACGGGATTGGGCGAAGATCGATCATGTCGTCCAGCGGCTGACGGCTGTGCTGGAGACACATGCGGCCCTTTCGGAGCGCATGCTGAGAGCGGCCGAGGCCGGAGATGCCGACAGCCTGGACAGCCTGATCGACGAGGCCGGACGTGAGCTTCAGCAGCTACCGCCTCTACAGATGGAGCTGGAGACCCACTGGCCGGGAGAGCCGGAGGAGCGGGAGCGCCATCTCGAGCAGGCTCCAGGTGATGTGCGAGACCGATGCCACCGCCTGACTGAGCTCACGCGCAGGGCGGAGGATCTGGATGGGCGGGTGGCTGCGGCCCTGGAGGCCCAGATAGGCACACTGGAAGGTCAGCAGCGTGCGGTACGGCACGAGAAGAGGACGGGATCGAAGTTCCACCGTGGCATAGATGATAGGGGCGGCGGCCTCATCGACCGCACCCGGTAAGAGGCGGCGTACGTAGCCACCGGCTAGGGCTTGATCGAGCGTGAAGGGAACGACGCGACCTCGGTAGCGAGGTCCGGATTCCACACACGGAAGGGGTGGACGGCGATGCAGTTCAACGAGATCCAGCTGGATGCCTTACGCGAGATCGGCAACATCGGGGCCGGCAACGCCGCCACGGCCTTATCCGAGCTGATCCAGACGAAGGTGGACATCACCGTCCCCGAGGTGCGGGTGATCGAGACCACCAAGATCCCGGACATGGTGGGAGGGCCGGAGCGGGAGGTGGTAGCGTGCCTCTTCGGTCTGTCGGGTGGGCTCGAGGGAGCGGCGATGTACGTGTTCCCATTGGAGGAGGCGAAGTACCTCTCCGACCGCATGCTCCAGCAGCCCGAAGGCACGACCACGGAGATGGGCGAGATGGAGCAGTCGGTGATCGGCGAGGTGGGCAACATCCTGACAGGCTCCTACATGACCGCCATGCAGGGCTTCACAGGCATCGCGTCCAACCTCAGCCCCCCGGCGGTCACGGTATCGCAGGCCATGGTGATCTTCAGCGAGGCATCGGTGATCGCCAGCACCTTCGCTGACTGGACCATCTGGGTCGAGACGGACTTCATCGTGGAGGAAGGTCACCTCAAGGCTTACCTGTTCCTATTGGCCAGCCCCGAGGCCATGGAGCAGGTGCTCACCTCCCTTGGGGTTGGTTGACGATGGGCTCAACGGTCGCGGTGGGGATGTCCGAGGTCAAGGTATCGGCACGAGCGGGGGACACCTTGGTTGCCTTGGGACTAGGATCCTGTATAGGGGTGTGTCTCTACGACCGTAGAGCGAAGGTTGCGGCTATGGTTCACGTGATGCTGCCGGAGAGCAATGGCCGGGGCCAGAGTCCGGGCAAATTCGCCGACACGGGAGTGCCGCTGCTGGTGGAGACGATCGAGAAGGCGGGCGGCAGCAAGAAGGACTGCCTCTGCGCTATCGGGGGCGGCGCGGAGGTCTTCTCGTTCAGCTCATCGACGCCGGGCTTGGCCATCGGGAAGCGCAATGGCGAGGCGGTGAAGGCAGCGCTCAAGACTGCCGGGCTGAGGATCATGGCCGAGGACCTGGGTGGCAACGTGGGACGCACCGTATCCCTGGACGTGGCGACGGGCGTCGTCAAAGTTCGTCCGGTAGGCGGACAAGAGCGTGAACTTGCCAAATTGGGCTAATGTTCCGGCGAATCGTTGGCATAACCAGACCAGTAGCATCATATTCCCCAGGGCGCGCAGAGCGATGCGCCCGAAGGGACGGCGATAAGACATGTCCGCACCCAAACTGAAGAACTGCTCCCGATGCCGAAACGCCTTCATGGCGGTGCCCGGTCAGCGCATCTGCCCCAACTGCGTGCGGCAGGAGGAGGAGGTCTTCCTGGAGGTCAAGGAGTTCCTTCGGGACAACCCCGGCTCGTCCATGAAGGAGGTGGCCGATGCCACGGGGGCTGCCGCCGATGTGGTGATGGGATTCCTCCGCTCGGGCCGTCTGGATGCCAAGCTCGCGCCCAAGGACGCTGGGCTGAGCTGCGCATCGTGCGGGACCAGCATCTCCTCGGGCCGGCTCTGCGCCAAGTGTGAGGAGAAGACCACCAGCCAGCTCGGCGGTGGCGGGGCCCCCCGCAAGGAGCCGAAGGAGGAGCCTTCCCGCGGCCCGGGCTACCGGAAGACCAGTACCGACAGCACGCGCAAGACGGCGGGATCGGGTACGACCGAGGTCCGCAGCGGGTTCGTGGATTACAAGCGCGGGAGGTCCTAGTGGTGCTCCCGGTCGAACCAGACGAAGACGCCAGACACCGCGCAGTCCGAGGATGATGCACTGTGGCTGAGATGCTCACGGCCGAGGAAGTCGCGGCACGAGTAAGAGACTTGCCAGCCCTCCCGACCGTGGTCACGGAGGTGCTCCGGGTTACCCGGGATCCCGACAGCTCGGTGTTCGACCTTACCGAGGTGCTGGCCCGAGACCAGGCCCTGACCGCCAAGGTCTTGAGGCTGGCCAACTCGGCCCTGTTCGGCTTCCCCCGGCGCATCGCAACCTTGTCCGATGCCGTCGTGCTGCTGGGCTTCCACACGATCAAGAGCTTGGCCATCGCCGGCTCGGCATTCAGCGTGATGGATCGGGCGGTAGAGGGGTACGGACTGGAGCGCGGGTGGATGTGGCAACACGGTATCGCCGCGGGGGCCGCTGCCAGGTTTCTGGCTAAGAAATGGCGACCCGCACTGGCCGAGGAGGCCTTTATCGGCGGACTCCTCCACGATCTGGGCAAGATCGTCCTGGACTCCTACGTGGGTGAGGCCTTCGACGAGATCATCAAGAAGGTGCGGAGGGAGAACAAGCCCTTCGCGAGCGCTGAACGCGACATCCTGGGCTTCGACCATGCGGCGGTGGGCGCGCTGGTCGCCGAGGCCTGGGCGCTTCCCGGCGACCTGGTCGCCGCGGTGAGATACCACCACTCGCCGTCGGAGGCGACGGAAGACACGGCACTGGTGGGCTTGGCGCACCTTGGGAACATCGTTGCCCTCTCGACGGGCTTTGGGGTTGGAGCCGACGGCTTGGCCGCACCCCTGGATGGCGATGTTCTGGCTCAGCTCGGCCTGGGGGTTGGACACGTGGAGGAGGCCATCGCCCAGATGCCCGACGCCCTGGCCGACTCCGAGCAGCTCCTCGAGCTGGAACGCTAGCGCCGGGGGCCGCCTCGGGCGGCGAGCCCCACGACGAGATACCTGTTGAGGTAAACGCTATGGGTCGGATCCGGGCTCTGATCGTCGATGATTCCGCCTTCATGCGGAAGATGGTCGGGGACATACTTTCACGGAGTGACAAGATCGAGGTCGTGGGGACGGCTCGAAACGGTCAGGAGGCACTCGACAAGCTCGAGGCCCTCGCACCCCATGTCATCACCCTCGATGTGGAGATGCCTGTCATGGACGGCATTGAGACCCTCCGGCGGGTCATGGAAGTCCGCCCGACCCCCATCGTGATGCTCTCCAGTCTGACCGAGGAGGGGGCGGAAGTCACGCTCCGGGCTCTACACATGGGTGCGGTCGATTTCATACACAAGCCGTCGGGGGCCATCTCCCTGGACATCGAGAAGGTCTCCGACGACATCATCTCCACCGTGGAGGCGGCCGCTGGGTCCAATATGAGCAGTCTGGCTCGCCGGCCGCTGGCGGGGCCCAAGCCCGTGTCACCCCCGCCTCCGGCGGCTCCGGCTGCGCCAAGGCCCGCGCCCCATGCGGATGGGACGGGTCATCGAGCCGTGGTCGTGATCGGCACATCCACGGGTGGACCCCGCGCCCTTCAGGAGGTCATACCGCGGCTGCCAGCCGATCTGGAGGCGCCGGTGGTCGTTGTCCAGCACATGCCGCCGAAGTTCACCAAGTCGCTGGCCGAGCGCCTTGACATGCTCAGCGCCGTGGAGGTGCGTGAGGCCAGGGATGGGGATCCGATCCGCGCCGGCACGGTTTTGCTGGCGCCGGGCGGTCGCCACATGAGGATCGGTGATGGACACAAGATCGTGTTGAGCGATGAGCCTCCCCTGTGGGGGGTGCGGCCCGCTGCGGACCTGCTCATCGAGTCGGTGGCCCAGCGCTACGGCGCGGGGGCCGTCGGCGTGATCATGACCGGAATGGGCCACGACGGCGCCAGGGCCATGCAGTACCTCAGGGAGCACGGGGGATCCACCATCGCCGAAAGCGAGGAGACGTGCGTCATATACGGGATGCCCCGAGCCGTCGTGGAAGCGGGGGCGGCGGACGAAGTCGTGCCGCTGCAGAGAATTGCCGAGCGCATTGTGCGTCTCGTCAGAGAGCGGGCCGCCAAGGTCCGGTAGGAGCGTGACGCAGTGGCCAGTCCGAATCCGCCAGCTACGCCCAAGGAGGACGCCGAGTTTGCGTCTTTCTGTCGGCGCGTCTATACGCTAACGGGCATCGATCTAGCCAGCTACAAGTCAAACCAGATGCGGCGCCGGATCAAGTCCATGGCTGCCCGGGACGGTGCCGCCGGCTTCGAGGAGTTCGCGGGGCTGCTCGAGAGCGACCCGGAGAAGCTCAACGCCTTCCTCGATAAGGTAACCATCAACGTATCGGAGCTTTTCCGGAACCCCGAGAAGTTCGACCAGCTCCGCGATGACTTCCTGGGGCCCATGGCGCGCCAGAACCAGGCCCTCAAGATCTGGTCGGCGGGATGCTCCTATGGCGCCGAGATCTACTCCGTCGCCATGATCCTCGCCCAGCTCGGCTCCGGACGACGGGACAAGCTCCTGGCGACGGACATCGACGCCCGCATCCTCGAGAAGGCTCGGGCGGGGGAGTTCACCAACCAGGATATGAAGAACGTGTCCGACACGCTACGGCGCCAGTACTTCAGCCAGAAGGCCCCGGACGTGTGGGCCATCAGCGACGACATCAAGCGCCGGGTGGAGTTCCGGCGTCACGACCTCCTGCGCGACCGGTTCGACCGGGGGTTCAATCTAATCCTGTGCCGGAATGTGGTTATTTACTTTACCGACGGGGCTAAGGACAAACTGTACAAACACTTCTACGAGTCACTGGCTCCAGGCGGTATCCTCTTCGTTGGTGGCACCGAGAGAATCATGGGCGCTAAGGAGATTGGCTTCGAGGTGCCCAAGACGTTCTTCTACCAGCGGCCCGGGTAGCGGGGCCAGGCAGGACGACGGCGACCGGGTCTTGAAACATAGAGACTCGGGACACCGTTCGCCCTAGCGGGCCCCAAGAGGGCTGATATGATCGAACGTGGTGAAGGGAGGCAGGTGTCCATTGGCCCAGATTCTGATCGTCGACGACGCCATGTTCATGCGAGTGACGTTGCGGAACATGCTCACTAAGGAAGGCCATGAGATCTGCGGGGAGGCTGAGAACGGCGAAGAAGCGGTGGCGAAGTACCACGAGCTGAAGCCCGACGTGGTGACCATGGATATCACCATGCCCAAGATGGACGGCATTGCCGCGGTGAAGGAGATACTCTCCACCGACCCCGATGCCAAGATCATCATGTGCACGGCCATGGGCCAGAAGAACATGGTTCTCGAGGCGATTCAGGCGGGGGCGAAGGATTTCATCGTCAAGCCCTTCCAGCCCGAGCGCGTTACCGAGGGCATCCAGAAGGTTCTGGGCGAGTAGTGGCCGTGGGCTCGTATTCGGGGCGTCTTCGCATCGAGCCGAGCCTGGGCCGGAGGCGATTGGCGGGCCATGACCCTGGATGAGTGCCGGAGGATTCTGGAGCTGGAGGGTCGGCTCGAGGTTGCCGACCTCAAGCGAGCCAAGCGGCGCCTCCTGATCCTCTACCATCCCGACCAGAATCCCCAACGCCGGCAGTGGGCTGATGAGCGGACCCGCCGCGTGCTACTGGCCTATGACCTGCTCATGGCTCACCTGGGGTCGGGCGGGGCGGCGCCGTCGCTCCAGCCCGGCAGGAGAGCCCGCGGCGGCGGATTCGCTACCGTCTCCGAGCGCGGCCCCAAGCCGACCCGGCCCCGCCCGCGGGAGCCCGAGCATCGGGACCTGAGCTACCTGCTGGTCCGGGCCTCGGGCCAGTTGCTGGGTCTGCCTCTGGCGTCGGTGGTTCAGGTGATGCCCCTCAGCGCGGAGTCGGTTCAGGCCACGGGTGTGGCCAAAGGCCTGGGGTGGGCCGGGACGCTCCTCTACCGCCAAGACCGCATCCCGCTGGTGGATCTGGGCGTCGTCATGGGGCTGGACGCGGAAGACCTGGAGGAGTGCAAGCACTACGTGGTGGTCCGCTCCGGATCGGGCAGTGTGGCGGTGGCCGTCGAGGAGGTCAGTGAGCTTGTAACCGTGAACGCCACGGCAATTGAGCCGGCTGAGGCGGTCTTCGCCGGCCTGGGTAGCCATACGAAGGGGTTCTTCCGCTACGAGCAGACGTACGCGGTAATCCCCGATCTCGAAGCCCTGCTGGGCTGACGGGCGTTGAACGGGCCGGACGAAGGCGGCCGCGCTCCCGCCCTCGAGGAGGAAGCTCCACGTGTCGCAAGCTGGCCACGAGTCGAAGGTGCGCTTCGAGTTGTCTCTGCCGTCGGTAGCGGGGTCGTGCCGCAAGGCGCGGCTGGTAGCGTCGGAGATCTGTAAGGACGCCTCCCTATCGCCCACCAGCGAGTACCGCATACTCCTGGCGGTCGATGAGCTGTGCCAGAACGTGATCCACTACGCATACGGCGGTCCCACCGACCAGCAGAACTTCCAGATCGTGTTCGAGTATGTACCGGGCTGTGTGTGGGCGGAGGTGCGGGACGAAGGGTGCGGGTTCGATGAGGCCCTTCTGGAGCCCATCGAGGCCGGCAGCCAGGATCTCGAGAGCCTCATGTACCTGGAGCAGCGCGGGCTCGCGCTGGTGGGAGCCCTCATGGATTCCCGGGAGATCCAGTCGGGTCCCGGTGGAGGCACCACGGTACGGATCAGCCTGAACCAGCCCACATAGCCGGGTCTGTCGAGCGTCGGCACGGCGCGGTACAACGCTACCACTTGGAGGATCAGCCCTGATGGAGTTCAAGCAGCGACAACCGGAAGGCAAGCCGGGCGTGGTTATCGTGGAGGTCGCGGGCGAGGTAGATTCGGCATCGGCCGAGCAGTTTCGGGAGCAGCTCGTCTCCCTCATCGAGGGACCCACGAAGCACCTCATCGTGAATCTGGCCGACCTGACGTACATCAACAGCAGCGGTCTGGGGGCCCTCGTCGCCGGCTACAAGCGAGTGCGCAGCCTGGATGGCACCCTCAAGCTCTGCAACGTCCGCGGCTCCATCGCCGAGGTCATGAAGCTGATCCGGCTGGACAAGATCATCGACATCTACGACAGCGAGGAAGAGGCCCTGGCATCCCTCTAGGCCGCTCGGCGGCTTCTGCCTCGGCTCGCCAAGGAGCATGCGGCCCTTGACCCAGCCCGCCCTTCCAGAGGAGAGCCCCCTCGGCCATCGGGAGCAGCTCGTCACCATCCGTATCGGGGCCGAGGAGTTCGCCTTGCCTGTGGGGCAAGCCCGGGAGATCGTCCCTTACCGGCGCGTCACGCGCGTACCCGGAGCCGCCTACCAGTTCGCGGGGGTCATGAACCTGCGGGGCGACGTGATCCCTGTCGTCGAGCCCAAGCGGCGCATGGGCGTGCCCGAGCGCGAACCCGACGAGGAGACATGCATCATCGTGCTCGATGCCGGTGATCATGACATCGGCCTGATGGTGGACGCCGTGCGGGAGGTCGTCGCCATCGACCCGGACTGTGTCCAGCCGCCGGCGGGGGCCATGGCCGAGGTGCCGTACTTGGTGGGCGTCGTCGAGCTCGCCGACCGCCTCGTGGGCGTGGTGGATCCCGAGGCCATGATCCAGCCCTCCGGCGTGCCCGCGAGCGATGCCGATGGCTCCACGGCTCGGGAGAGCCCATAGAAGCCGGCGGGAGGTGAGCCCGTGGATACCGCTGACTACATGGGAGTGTATGCCGACGAATCCGATGAGCACCTGCGGGCTCTCTCGGACAACATTCTGCGCCTGGAGGCCGAGCCCGAGGACCTATCCGTTGTGGCCGACATCTTCCGCTCATCACACACGCTCAAGGGCATGTCGGCGACCATGGGCTTCGACGAGATCGCCGATCTCACCCACCGCATGGAGTCGGTGCTCGACCAGGTTCGGCACGGGCGGATGCCCGTCACCCGGGGTCTGATCGATGCGCTGTTCCTCTGCCTGGACGCTCTTCAGGAGATGGTGGACCAGGCGGTGGAGGGCCAGGCCATCAGCACCCAAACGGCCCCCCTGCTCGCCCGGCTCGAAGAGCTGGAGGCCGGTACTCGAGGGGGCGGAGCCCGGATCCCCCTGCGCCACCCAGCGCGCTCCCCGGCTCAGGGCCAGGAAGGCGTCCACGTCGTGGATCCTCTCGCCGACTCCCAGCCGGGCCAGCGAGCCCAGGCAGCCACCTACGAGCCTCGGGAGACGCGGGAGCCCGACTCCGGAGCGGTCCCCGCGACGACCGAAGCAGCCGTGCCGGCACCGAGGTCCGCGGATAGCAAGGTGCAGCGCACCGTGCGAGTGGACATCCACAAGCTCGATGATCTCATGAACCTGACGGGCGAGCTAGTGATCGCGCGCACCCAGCTCGCCGAGCTGACCAGCCGGCATGACGTGCCGGGCCTCTCCGAGACCGTGGCCGGCATCGGCCGGATCTCCAGTGATCTTCAGCGGGTGGTGATGCGGGCCCGGATGATGCCCATCGAGCAGGTGTTCAGCCGCTTCCCCCGCATGGTGCGGGACTTGGCCCGAGCCGCGGGCAAGGAGGTGGACTTCCGGATCACGGGCGCCGAGACCGAGATCGACCGAACGGTGATCGACGAGATCGGCGAGCCCCTCGTGCATCTCCTACGGAACGCCGTGGACCACGGCATCGAGCCCCCCGAGACTCGGCGCGAGCATGGGAAGCCCCTTCCCGCCCACGTGTACCTGGATGCCCGCCAAGAGGGCGAGAGCGTCTACGTGACGGTGGAGGACGATGGTGGCGGTATCGACCCCGACCGGGTGAAGGCGAAGGCTGTGCACCAGGGCCTCATCACCCAGGGGGAAGCCGATTCGATAACAGACGCCGAGGCCGTGCATCTACTCTTCCGCTCGGGGTTCACCACGGTCGATCACGCGACGGAGGTGTCGGGCAGGGGGGTGGGCATGGACGTGGTTCGGAGCAAGATCCAGGCCCTGGGTGGGCGGGTCGAGGTGGACTCGGCCGTGGGCGAGGGCACGACCTTCACCATCGAGCTACCTCTGACCCTGGCCATCGTCGAGGCCCTCCTCGTCGGTGTGGGCGAGGAGCAGTACGCCATCCCCCTCAGCGCCATCGAGGAGACCCACGCCATCGCCCCCAGCGCGCTCACGACCGTGCACCAGGAGCGGGTCATCTCGCTGAGGGGATCGATGCTGCCCCTGGCCTTCTTGCGCGAGATCCTGGAGGTGCCGGGCGATCCCCCGGTGGATCCTCTAGAGATACCCATCGTCGTGGTCAAGCAGGGCCAGCGACGCGTTGGGCTGGTCGTGGACCGGCTGATCCGGCAACAGGAGATCGTCATCAAGCCCCTGTCGGGGGCCCTGGGGGTGCTGCCCCACGTAACGGGAGCGGCCATCCTGGGTGACGGGTCCCTGGCGCTTATACTGGCCGCCGAGGACGTGGCCGCGGCCTAGCGGAGTCCCGCATCCTTGAGGGAGGATTACGATGGCACCGATCGGCGTGGGAGTTCTCTCCTTTGCCCATGGACACGTGAACGCGTACTGCAGTCAGATGAAGAGCTGGAACGACGAGGTGAAGCTCATCGCGGCTTGGGACGCCAACGAGACGCGAGGCGCTCGCCAGGCCGAGGCCTTCGGGATGGATTACCGGGCCGACGTTGCGGACGTTCTGTCCGACCCGGAGATCGAGGCCGTCTTCATCGCGTCGGAGACCAGCGAGCACGCGCGCCTGGTCGAGGCCGCCGCGGCGGCGGGCAAGACCATTGTGCTTCAGAAGCCCCTGGCGTTTCGGATCGAGGACTGTGATCGCATCGAGGCCGCCGTGGAGTCGGCGGGCGTGCGCTTCACCGTGGCCTACCAGATGCGCCACGATCCGGCGAACCAGAAGATGCGGGAGCTGGTCCTCGGCGGCGAGATAGGCCGGGTGGGCCTGCTGCGGCGTCGGCACTGCATTCCCGTGCTGTTCAACGAGGGCTTCTACAGCAACCCCGAGACCCAGTGGCACGTCCAGGCGGACAAGAACTTCGGCATGTTCATGGACGATGCGTGCCATGCCGCCGACTTCATCTACTGGATCATGGGGATGCCCACATCGGTGATGGCCGAGATCGACAATGTGCTCACCGACATAGCGCCCGACGACACCGGAGTGGCGCTCTACCGCCACGACTCGGGGGCCATGTCGATCCTCACCAATGCATCGGTCACCCACGCGGGGGTCAATACCACTGAGATCTACGGCGACGAGGGGGTCATCATCCAAGATTACGGCGACGGCCCCTCCAACGGCGCGGTCAAGCCGCCCGAGGACGCCGTCGGGGTGAAGATCTTCAAAGCCTCGGAGTCGGGCAAGGGGTTCCAGCCCCTGGACGTGCCGGTGCCCGAGGGCCATGGCGAGCGTATCCACGGCGTGGCCCGGCCCATGGTGGATTGGCTAAAGGACGACAACGCGCCGCCCCCATGCCCCCTTCGGGAGGCCCGGTGCTCGGTGGAGATGTGCCTGGGGGCTTACGCGTCGGCGGAGTCGGGCAGCCGGGTGGCCTTCCCGCTGGCGGGGTAGACCCCGATCCCAGAGCGGGGAAGGACAAGCCCGGCCGGCGCCGAATACCAGAGCCGACATCGAGTGCAGGGGCCTTTGGCCCTCGGAAGACGGTGCAATTCCGTCGCTGCCCCGCAACTGTGACCGGGGACGAAAGCCGCAGCAGCCACGAGCATTGGCTTGGAAGGCGCGGCGAGTAGGTCGATCCGGAAGCCAGGAGACGGCTCGATGAACCTGGGATCGCGCTCCTCGAGGGTGGGAGAACGCGGACATGCCATCGACCCCTGACGCCGGAGGCTCCTCCGGCAGCCGCTTCGCCGGATCAGGCCGAGAGCCATCGCCCGCACCGTCCCGTGGGATCGCGACCCCGCAAGGGGCCCTACGCCCATGTACAGTGTGAAGCTCGACAGTGCGCTCTTCGCACCACCGAGAAGTCGGCTCGACTCGCCCGACCTCGCCTACGCCGCCAAGCTGGCCGAGGTGCTGGACCACGAGGAATGCCGCCGTGACCCTGAGCTGAGGAAGTGGGCCGCCGCCTGCGTGCTCGCAGCCGCGCCCTTCCCGACTTGCCTGACCATCGGAGGCGATGCGCAGTGAGCCGCATCCGCCGAAGCCCGCGGGGCTTCACCCTCATCGAGCTGCTGGTGGTCATCGCCATCATCGCCATCCTGGCGGCCATCCTGTTCCCCGTCTTCGCCAAGGCGCGGGAGAAGGCCCGCCAGACGAGCTGCCTCTCGAACCTGCGGCAGCTCGGAACGGCGTGGAGCATGTACGCTCAAGACTACGACGAGATGGCGTGCATCTCGTACTACTTCACGCCCGACTTCAGCATGGAGTACGCCTGGGACTACACCATCGACTGGAATGCGGGGATCACAGATCTGGGCCTCCTGGGTCCATACACCAAGAACTCCCAGATCAACCAGTGCCCGAGCTTCCAGGCCGAGACCTGGGGCCGGCCCCACACGGGCTACGCCTATAACATGCGCATCGGCGGCGATGTCTTCGCATGGCCCCCCACCAACCCCGTGTCCATCGGGGCGATCCAGAAGCCCACGGAGACGGCTCTGCTGGCCGACAGCGCATACTGGAGCACATGGCCCTCTCCGGGCCTGTCGGGGAACAACTACCTCCGCAGCCCGAGCGACCCGTCGTACGCCTTCGTGGGGCCCAACGTACACTTCCGCCACAACCAGGCGGCCAACGTGACCTGGGCCGACGGCCACGCCAAGGCCGCTACCCAGGCCTTCAACATCAGCGCCGAGGACGACAGCCTGGGCGACCTGTCGCCCGATGATGAGCTTTACGACCTGAACTAGAGGAGCTGGGGGAGCGTCCGCGCGGCGCTCCCCCAGAACCGGAGGCAGAGATGCAGAAGAGCCAACTCTTGATCGTGTTAGTCGTGGGGTTGATCCTAGGGGCGGGCACCTTCGTGCTCATCGGCGGCAACCCCGACGCGCCGCCCCCCGAGCAATCCGGCGATCCCGCCCCCCCGCCGGAACCGACCGAGGAAGGGGGGCCCCAGCGAGTCATCGTCCTCTCTCCCGCCCTGGCCGAGATGGTCTACGCCATGGGCGAAGGCGACCGGGTGGTGGGGGTCAGCGACTTCTGCGAGTATCCGCCCGAGATCAAGAGCGTAACCACCTGCGGCGGCTTGATCACGCCGAGTTACGAGGTGATGGAGTCACTGGACCCCGACCTGGTCATCGTGCAGGGGCTGGCGGATTCCATCGTGGAGTACTGTGACTCCGCCGGCATCCCGGTTTTGGATGTGCCCCTTGATTCCCTGGACGACATATACGCAGCCATCGAGATCCTGGGCGAGGAGCTGGGAGCGACGGAGTCGGCCGATGGTCTCATAGAGTCCATGCGCTCGGATATGGATGATGTCCGGGAGGCCGTTGCGGGTGAGGGCAGGCCGCCGGTGTTCCTGGCGACGGGCCGAAGCCCCGGCCGGCTGAAGGACATGATGACCGCGGGCGGCGGCAGCTTCCTGAGCGATCTGGTGGGCGTAGCGGGCGGGGAGAACGTGTTCGCGGACTCGGAGCAGCTCTGGCCCCAGCCCGCCGTGGAGGCCATCGTTGCCGCCGAGCCCGAGGTGATCATCGACATCCAGCCCAACCTGGATGTGGGCGAAGTGGAGCTGGACGCCGTTGCCGAGCAGTGGAGCGAGCTGAGGACGGTGCCCGCGGTGCGCGAGGGCCGAGTTCATGTGACCACCGAGGACGCGCTGCTGATACCGGGCCCACGCGTCACCGGTACGGCGCGTGTGTTCGCCCGGCTGATCCACCCCGAGGTCTCCTTCGATGACTCCCCCTGAGAGCGCGTATGATCTGCATGGCCTGAGCTTCCGGTACGACGAGGATCCGGTGCTGTCGGACCTGACGGGCTCCGCTCGCTCCGGCGAGTTTCTCGGGGTTCTCGGCCCCAACGGCGAGGGCAAGTCGACCCTCCTGAAGCTGCTCCTCGGCACCCTCCAGCCGGCGCAGGGGAGCATCAGCCTCTTCGACAAGCCCCTGCGCCAGATCCCCGCTCAGGAGCGGGCGAGGGCGGTGGGGTACCTCCCCCAGGAGGTCGGCGTCACGTACCCCTTCAGCAGCTTCGAGGTGGTCCTCATGGGACGCTACCCCCACCTGTCGACCTTCGCTCTGGAATCGGCACGCGACGAGGCCATCGCCGAGAGCTGCATGGAGCGCACCGGCACCCTCCATCTGGCTCGCCGGGCTTTCGCTACCTTGAGCGGGGGCGAGAAGCAGCGGGTGCTGATCGCATCGGTGCTGGCCCAGGAGCCACGGGTGCTGCTCCTCGACGAGCCCACCGCCTCCCTGGACATCAGCCACCAGTACAGCTTGATGGAGATGCTCCGCGGCCTGGCCCGAGAGGGCATCACCATCTTGATGGTCACCCACGACGTGACGCTGTCGGCGGGATACTGTGACCGCCTGTGGCTGCTCTCCGAGGGCCGGATCCTCGCCGAGGGGCCGCCCGAGTCGGTGGTGACCGAGGACAACCTGAAGCAGCTTTACGGCGCGGAGTTCCGCGTCACCACCGATCCCGGCACGGGGCTGCCCTTGATCCTCCCGCCCGCTCGCCGAGGGGCGTCCACATGCGCCTGACGCCCCTGCGATTGGCTACCGTTTTGATCGTATGCGTGGGCCTGGCCTTGGCTGCCCTCGCCGGGTCGCTCTTCGTCGGCGCCGTGGACATCGACCTGGCCGAGGGGTGGCGGGCCTTGTTCCATGCCGAGCTGCGCGAGGGCAACGTGAGCTACCAGATCCTCATCGCCCAGCGGCTGCCCAGGGGCCTGCTCGGGTTCCTGGTAGGTCTGGGGCTCGGGGTGGCCGGCGCGGCTCTCCAGGCCATTCTGCGCAACCCCCTGGCCGATCCCTATGTGCTGGGGATCTCCACGGGCAGCGCCCTGGGCGCCGTCCTGGCCATGACCTTGGGCCTGTCCTTCGGCCTGGGGCCCTTCCGCGCCGTGGAGATCTTCGCCCTCATCGGGGCGGGCCTGGTCATGCTGCTCCTCTACCGTCTGGCTCGGCGCCGGCGCGAGTTCTCCATGAACGCACTGCTGCTCTGCGGGGTGACCATCGCGCTGGTGGGCTCCTCGGGGATCCTGCTCATGCGCTACTTGGCCGAGCCCCAGCTTCTGGTGATCATGGACCGGTGGATGATGGGCGGCTTGGCCATCGTGGGCTACGACGAGCTGGCCGGCCTCTTCCCCCTGCTGCTGCCCGGAGTGCTGCTGATTCTGTGGATGTCGGGCGCCCTCAACCAGCTCAGCGTGGGGGAGGAGCTGGCCATGGGCAGGGGCGTGGATGTGGAGAGCACCCAGCGATGGGTGTTCGCAGCCGCTTCCCTGGTGACCGCCGCTGTGGTGGCCATGGCGGGGCCCATTGGTTTCGTCGGGCTCATCGTGCCCCACGCGGTGCGCGGAGTGGTAGGCCCCGACCACCGGCTTCTGGTGCCGGCATCGGGGCTGGTGGCGGGGGCCTTCCTGGTGTTCTGCGACAGCTTGGCCCGCACCGTCCTGTCGCCCACGGAGCTGCCCGTCGGCGTGGTCACGTCGCTTCTGGGTGGGCCGGTGTTCGTCTACCTGCTGCTGCGCCGCTCGGGGTGAGCCGAGGTGCAGGACCCCCCACGGCCGCCCCCGAACTGCTCCCCTTGAGGAGGAGTCACCGGTGCAGGCTTCACCCACGGATCTCAGCATCCTGGTCGTCGAGGATGACGGCCTGTTCCGCGCCATGCTCGAGGCTGCGCTCAAGGCCCAAGGCCACGAGCCCGTCGCGCGCGCCAGCCTGGAAGAGGCCCTAGCGGCGTACGATGCCGGCCGGTTCGACCTGCTCCTGACTGACCTCCACCTACCCGATGGCGATGGCATCGAGCTGATGCGTCGTATCCGGTCGACCGACGGCGACATCAGCATCATCTTGATGACCGCCCAGCCCTCCGACGAGTCCCTCGGTGAGGCCATCGAGGCGGGCGTTGACGACTACCTGGTCAAGCCCTTCCCCGTGGGCGGCGAGTACAATCCCCTACACTTCGCCATCCAGAAGGCCCAGGCGTACCGGCGTCTGGCCATGGAGAACCGCCGGCTGGTTGGCGACCTGCGGGATCTCAATGAGAGCATGACCCACGAGATCGAGATTGCCGGACGAGTCCAGCGTGCCCTGCTGAGCCGGCCCTTCCAGCACCCATCCCTGCGAGTCACCACCTCCATCGAGCAATCCTCCGGGATCGGTGGCGATCTGTTCGAGGCAACCCCCGCGACCGACGGACGGGTGTTCGTGTCCATGGGAGACGTATCGGGCCACGGACCCGCGGCGGCCCTGGTGATGAGCCTGGTCTACGGCCTGATGCAGGAGATGAGCCACCGGCCCGTCGGCCCCTCGGAAGCGGTGGACACCATCAGCGAAGCCATGTGCGGTCTCTTCGGGAGCCCCGAGGATACCGTCTTCCTCACCCTGTGCCTGGGGTTCGTCGATCCGCATACCGGTGAGCTCGAGCTGGCCAGCGCGGGCCACTGGCCACCCATCTCCGTCCTGCCCGATGGGCGGCTGAAGGTCCATGACATCTGGAACGGCCTCCCGTGCGGGATCTCCGAGACCTGCGGCACCGAGACGTACCAGACGACCCTGGAGCCGGGCGAGACGCTGGTCCTGTACACCGATGGCATCACCGAGTCCTATGGACCCTACGGCCGCCAGTTCGGCCTGTCGGGCGTCCAGCAAGCCCTGAGAACGGCGGCGGCGGCGGGCAAGGACATCACCGCCGACGTGGTCCAGCGAGCGGCCACCCGGTACCGCAAGGGCGCCGAGCCCGAGGACGATGCCGCCGTCCTCACCGCGACTTATCTGGAGAGCTAGCCCGGCGGAGGGATTCCCCAGCCCATGACCGCGCGACAGCGCTACCTGGAAGCCATGCTGTTCGGCAAGCCCGACCGCGTGCCCCTTACCCCCGGCGGCCCACGGGAGTCCACCCTCCGCGCATGGCATGGGCAAGGCCTGGATCCGGGTGAGCCGTGGCTCCACCAGCTTCTGGAGGCCATCGGGCTCGGCCGCGACGACCAGGTCGGCATCCCCGCCGTGGGTCCGGGCGTGTCCTTCAAGATGATCCCCGAGTTCGAGGAGGAGATCCTCGAGCATCGGGATGGCCACTACCTGCTCCGGGACTGGATGGGGGCCATCGTCGAGATCTCCGACGTGTACGATGCTTCGTACCTGCGCGCCGCCAAGGACTTCGTTACCCGGAAATGGTACCGCTTCCCCGTGGAGTGCCCCGCCGACTTCGAGAGCATGAAGACCCGTTACGACCCCTTGGCGCCGGAGCGCTACCCCGATGACTTCGCCGAGCGGATGGCCGGCGTGGACCCCGAGCGGCAGTTGGTCTTCGTGGTCTTCAACGGTCCCTTCTGGCAGCTTCGGGAGTGGTGTGGGTTCGAGGGCCTGTGCATGCTCTTCCTGGACCAGCCCGGCTTCGTGCGGGAGATGGTCTCCTTCTGGCGCGAGTTCGTGACCACCATCCTGGCCCGGATCGGGGAGCACGGACCCATCGACCGGATCCTGATCAACGAGGATATGGCCTACAAGGCCCACTCGATGATCTCGCCGGAGATGACCCATGAGTTCCTCGGCCCGGCCTACAGGGAGTGGGTCGAGGTGGCCAAGGGGGCCGGGTGTCAGGTGCTGGAGGTGGATTCCGACGGCTACGTGGGCGAGCTGATACCCG
>WJIW01000118.1 GCA_014730065.1 Armatimonadia bacterium
CGACGGAGTAGAGCTGTATCGCGGTGGCCGCGGCGCGAGCCAGCTCGCGGCGCTCGGCGAGGTACCCACGATCCGCTTGGTAGTCGGGCGGCTGAGTGTTGGCGGCATCCATCCCGCGAGCCTCATGGAGCAGAGCCAGAGCTTCGGTATTGGACTCGTGGATATCCCGGACTTTAGGCAGGTGGGGCGTCAGGCTCTCGTACTCGCCGCGCGCGATCCCCTGGCGCCACTCCTCGACCCATGGCTCTTCTCGTGCCAGTTCGCCTATCGAAGCTGGCTCGCCCAAGGCGGCTGTGCCCTGATCGTACATCTCGAGGGCATTGGGGTCGGGGGCAGGTGGCAGCTCGTAGGGCGGAACCGTCTTGCGCTCTTCATCGATCCACACCGACTCCGGCGGCGGGGCGATGCCCAGCAGGCGCCCCCAGCTCGATTGTCGTACCCACACCACTGCGGGAACCAGCGCGCCGACCACCAGCACCAAGATCGTGAGTGCTACCCATAGCCACTTCCTCCGTGAGGTACGCCCGCGTGGCGCGGAATCCGGGCCATGCATCGGTCAGCCACCCTTCGCCTACCATGGCCCTCGGTGTTCGTCGTCAGTCGTCGCCGTCTTCCGTGCCCACCCGCCCCAAGCACGCCACCAGCTTCCGAATGTACGTCAGGTCACCCGCGCACCATGGCATGTCGATCCAGGCCTCCAGACGCTCCGGCGGCTCCCGAGTCACCCACGCCTTGGCCTCGTAGAAGGCCAAGGCGGTACTCGGGAAGTCCATCAGGTTCTCGCCATGGTGGACCTGCCGCTCCTCGGCCGTCAGGTACCACCCCGGCATAAGCTGGTCCACCCAGCCCAGCAGCAGAGCCGCCTCGCCGGGCGCCCGCTCCGCCAGCAGTGCCGCCACCTCGGGCGTCAGGTCCAGGAGCTTCGCCGGCACGCAGCGGTGGCTCTCCACCTGCAGGAACAGCGGACCCTCGCCCGCGAGGAGAGCATCGATGCCCGCCAGCCCCTCCAGCACCTCTGGCGAGAGCTTGTCGGCGCCGCGCCGGAGGTGGTCCACCACAACCTCGGCCAGAGCCTCGGCTCGCTCGGCGGCGTCGGCCGCCACGTCTTCATCGTGCCGCCCGGCGATGCGCTCGAAGGCGATCAGCCCGGCCAGGTAGGCGTTGGCATGGACGTCGCCCTTCGCCGGATCCAGCGACCAGCCCGAGTCGACGAAGTCGCGGTACACCTGCCTGATCTGCGGCCATGCGCCATCGACCACATCCCACCTGTCACACTCGTGGGCATATAGCCAGGTGGCATGCAGCCTCGCCAGGGGATGGGCTCGCGGCGCCGCCTTGTCCCGGATGCGGGGGGCGTCGGGCATGGCGAACCACTCCCGGCGCGCGCCCTCGTCCCATGGGTAGTAGGCCACATCGGTCCAAGGCGGGTGAGCCGTCACCTCGGCGTCAAGAAGGGCGGTCGTCCGATCGGCTAGATCGGGCGGCAGCCATCGCAGCGCAGGGGCGAGGGCGCGGATCAGCTCCGCCGACTCGTCGAAACACAGATCGGTGCCGGCGATGCCGATGGACACATGCAGGGGGGCCAGGGGCCAAGCATCGAGCATCGCCTCGACATGCTCCGACAACCGCTCCCGCAAGGCGGCCTCGTCGGCGCTGGCCGTCGGCAGGACGATCAGGAGTCCGAGTACGGGCAGCATCAAGCGAAGGCTGGTCATGGCCCTCACCCTTCCCCTTGGATCGCGATGACTCGGCTGCCCGTGACCCAGTAGAGCCGGTCCCCGTCGATGGCTGCCGACCCACGAGCGGGGCCGTGCCACTCGTTCCGGGCCCACGCCACGCTCGGCTCGCCGCCCCATGTGTCCCGATCCCCGACTATGTGGCTCAGGTGGCCGGATTCGAGATCCAGCGCCGAGAGGGTGCCCTGGTGGCAGATGAACAGAGTGCCGCCACCGATGCTGAAGTTGATGGCCTCATCGGCCGTGCCCCAGAAGGTGTTCCAGGGCGGCCGGTCGCCATCGGAATGGTAGATGGGATCGATCCGCCACGACTGTGGATCGAGCCAGCCCAGGCCAACCAGCGGAGCGACACCCAGGTTGAAGTTGGAGTACGCCGTGCGGTACAGCGTCAGGCCGCGGCCATCTCGGCCACGCACGGGCGGAGTGGCCACTCCCTGGCAGCCGGCCATCCAGAGGACGGGAGCCCTGGCCACCTCTGTGCCCGAGTCGGCATCGAGCACGAAGCACGTTCGCGCGTGGGGCCGCTCCTCGAGCCAGTCCAGGATCGCGGCCTGCTCGGCGGCATGGGTCTCGGGCGGCACCCGAACGGCATCGCTGTAGAGGTGGGCCTCGATGGCCTGCCAGTGGTTCTCTATCCCCGCGTTGCGGCAGAGCATTGCGGCATCGTCGCCGATGCGGTGAGGCATGGGCGTGACGGGCGCCGAGCGCAGAACGACGGCGTCACCCAGCACAACCGGGTAGTAGTCTCGGAGCGATTGGCCCGGGAGCTTGTCCGAGCGCCAGACCAGGTCGCCGGTCAGCAGTTCTGCGCAGTACGCGTGCATGTCGTCGGAGGCGAAGAACACCCGGCCGTCGGCGGAGGCCGCTGTGGTACGAATGGGGCCCTCGGTGGCCACGGACCATCGCTCATCGCCGGTGTCCGCGTCGTAGGCCCTGAACGTCCCGTCCCGGCCTCCGATCAAAACGAGGTCGCCCTCGACCATGGGCGATGCGTGGAAGCCGTACAGCACCCGGGCGGTGCGCCAGACTACCTCACCCGATTGGAGGTCGGCGCACACCGCCTCGCCGCCAGCCGACGCGGCGAACACCCTACCCTCTGCCACAGCCGGCGAATGTAGGATGGGCCCATCCAGGTCCAGGCTCCAAGACCCCTCGCCCGTCTGCGCGTCCAGGGCGTGGAGCCGCCCGGCCATAGTGCCCACCACCACGACGCCGTCGGCGACGACTGCTTCCACCCGGGTGGTGATGGCCTCACCCTCGAACTCGGCGATCCACAGCCGCTCGAAGGGACCGCGGGGCTCATCAGCCACCAAGCCGCTGCGCTGGTTATCGCCCCGCACCGCGGGCCAGTCGGCGTGGGCCGCCAGGGGTGGGATGGCCGCCACCACTAGGCATACGCAGAGAGCACGGGACATGGGGGGCCTCCATTCGTCAGCCTCTCTCCGGCAGTGACTCGCTCCAGTTCCGCTCGCCCCGGAGCATCCGGCCCGCCTCGCCGACGAGCCAGAGGTAGTGGTCGGTGGGCAGGCCCTCATACGTAAGGAAGGGGCTCTCCCCCACGGGCGGGTCGTTGGTGCACTTGAAGATGGCCGTGCCCTCGTCCACCTCGTCGAACATGGCCTGGTAGATCATGGTGGCACCGGCGTCGATGAGCCGCGCGTACTGGGCCCACAGGAACTCGCCGCCCCGGCGCGGGATGGCCCCCAGCTCGGCCTCGCCATTGTGTAGGTTGTGCCAACTGAAGCCGGGGAAGACGACGGGCAGGTAGTCCTTGCCCCGCTCCTCGCACCATGCCATGTCGGGCACGAAGACCTCATTCAGGAAGAACTCCATCTGCGCCGGGTCGCCGAACCGCCCGACCATCCACGGGCTGATAATGTCGGCCCTCTCGATCACCTCGAGAAGCTGGGGGTCGCTGACGGCGTCGTGCTGGAGGATGCGCCACCAGGTGGGCACCCCGACCATCACCGTGCAGCCGCCGTAGTCCGGATCGTTCTTCAGGAAGTCGATCAGCTCGCCACACTCCTGGACGGTGTACTTCCGGTTGTCGCTGAACCCGATACCCCACACGGCGACCACGGGCTTGCCCTTGTGGTGGAGGTATGCGGCGTCGTTGTCATCCCTGGTGAGGGCCATGCGGTCGACGAGGACCTTGAAGTCGGCGATGACCCGCTCGGTGCCACCCTCGGGCAGGCCCGAGAGATCGTACATCAGGGCATAGGCCCGGCCGTGGCGGTTGGCCCCGGCCCTTGCGTTGGCGAGCACGGTGGTGAACTGCTCGAAGCCCTTGGAATGGGAAGCCTCGGTGGCGAACCGCTGAACGAAGGCGCCGTCGATTCCGTACTCGGCCATCCACTGGAAGTGGCGGTCCACGGTACGCGGATGCTGCGAGCTGAACACCTGGGCCACGGAGCCGTCGGCGTGGCGGAAGGCGGTGTCGAAGCGCTCGTCCTCCTCCAGCTCCGAGACATCGGGCCAGAGATCGATGGAGCACGAGCCGGGCTTGAAGCCGTCCGGGCCGCTATAGTGGTACCAGCCTCGGCCCAGGCCATCGCCCTCGCATGCGAACCAGCCTTGATAGCCGCACATGACCTTCCCCACAAGGGTGGTGGTGGCCACTCCATGGGTGGAAGGGCCTTGGTAGGGAGTCAGCACGCCATCCATCCCCTCGGGAATCTCGGGCTGGGCGAAGCTGGGAAGGGGCATGAGCAGCAGGGCAAGGGTGGTAGCAGCTCGGATCATCTGGGGGTCCTCCCGGTGGCCCCTTCGGCCTGGGAGGGGATTGCGCGGGGGAGGTCGTAGGGACCTTCCGGCGGGAGGAGGAGCGGGCGTGTGGGATCTCCTGGGCAAGTTCCTGGAAGACAATGTGTGCTGGCTTGTCCTTGGGGTTGTGCTGCTCGTGCTGGGGCTTCTGCTAGCCCCTTTGCGGCGAAGCGGCTTGCGGACCCTGGCTCGGGAGCTGGGGCTCAGCTTCAGCGCCCAAGACACCTTGGATCTGGCCCGCAGGCTCGACTTCCGCGTCTTCCGCCAGGGCCGGTGGCGGCGCGTTAGGAACGTCCTCAGTGGACGGTACCGCGGGCACACCGTCTGCTGCTTCGACTTCGAGATGGGATACGGCAGGCGGCTGACGGACGAAGCCCATTCCTGGACCATGGTGCTGGTCCGAACCCCGTGCCCGTACCCCGAGCTGCACATCCGTCCCGAAGGCGTGTGGGATCGGGCCAAAGAAGCCGTGGGTCTGAATGACCTGGACTTCGAGTCCGAAGACTTTAGCCGCCGTTACCACGTGACGGCATCGGACCCCAAGCTCGCGTACGCCGTCCTGCATCCCCGGGCGATCGAGCTGCTACTTAGCACCGACTCACTCGTCATAGAGGGGGACGAGTCAGCCCTGCTGTTTCGTACCCAGCGCGAGGGCCTACTGGGCGCTCAGGATGAGCTTGTGGCATTGCTGGATATCGCTGTCGATTTCGTGGCCCTAACGCCCAGGTACCTCACCAAGGAGGCCAGCTCCACCTAGCCATGGACGTACCTCCGAGCTTAAGCTGCCCCTTCACCGTCCTCGTGGTTCTCACGGGCGTGGCGTGGTTTGCGCTCCAGTCGGACGACACCCGCCGTCGCCAGTGGAAGGCCTTCGCCCGCAAGCATGGGCTGGCCGTGGCGGAGGAGCCATGGACACAGATCCCGGGCCAGCCTCCATATGAGATCATGTCGCGGGGGCGGGGTCACTTCATCCTCACGTGCGTGGTGGGCAGGTACCGCGGGCACGAGGTGCGCTGCTTCGACTACCAATTTGAAGACGGGTCGGGTCGAACCAGCCCGACCCGGCGGATCACTCTGGTCGCCGTTCGGGTGGACGTCGAGCTTCGCCACCTGGTGATCCGGCCGGAGAGAGCGCGGGACCGGCTGCGGGAGGCGTTCGGTCAGGCCGACCTGGACTTCGAGTCCGAGGCTTTCAGCCG
>WJIW01000012.1 GCA_014730065.1 Armatimonadia bacterium
GCTCACCAACTGGGGCGCCCATCATATCGACATCGCCCACTGGGGTATGGGCATGGACGAGTCGGGCCCGATCCACGTCGAGGGCAGCGCCACCTTCCCGACCACGGGCATCCTGGAGACCGCGACCAGCTACGACATCCACTACACCTACAAGACCCAATGGGGCGAGGTGCCCATGCACGTTAGCTCCGCGAACCGCCATGGGGTGACCTTTATCGGCACCGAGGGCCGGGTCTTCGTCGACCGGGGCACCATCGAGCCCGAGCCGGCCTCGCTGGGCGATTGGGAGCCCGGCGACGGCGACGTGAAGCTCTACGTCAGCGAGAACCATCGACAGAACTTCTTCGATGGCGTCCGGACCCGCACCCCCTGCATCTGCGAGGCGGAGATCGGCCACCGCTCGGTAACCGCGTGCCACCTGGGCAACATCGCCATCCGCACGGGGAAGCCCGTCGACTGGGACCCGGCGGCCGAACGCGCCACCAATGATCCCTCCCACAACGGCTGGCTCATCTACAGCTACCGCGACCCATGGGAGGAGCCCATCAACGTTCACTGACCTCAGTAGGGTGGGGCGGGCGCCTCGCCCGCCCCACTCACCGAGACTCCAGCCGCCCAAATGCGTCTACCTATACAGGCACATCGGTGCCTCTTTTGTTGTAGCATGCTCATGGGGGAGCGTGGGAGGGAGTCTCGAAGACATGAGATGGACTCGGCTCGTCCTCACACTGATGCTGGTGACTTTTCCCTTTGGCGGGTCCGTGGCCTTGGCGGCCGATCACCCCGGCGGCGACGCCTTCGCCGAGGCATGGAGCTTGCTGAGACAGACGGGAGACCACGGCCCCGTCCTCGAGTTGTGTACCCCTTACGGGCTCTATCTGGTAGGCGACCTCGACGGCTCGGCACTCACCGAGGTATCGCTCGAAGAGGCGATGGCCGCGCTGCTTCAGTCGCCGCTGGACGGCCCGAAGGCCGACGTGGCAATCGGCGGGCTCGCGTACTCCAGCAGCGGCGACCAGGGAGATTGCTCCGTCGTCAGCGGCTACACGCTAGCGGAGGACGTGGCTGCCGGACGATACGCTTTCTTCACCGCGGTGCTCCGGAACAGCGTGGAGGGCGAGTCGCGCGTGGTGTCGCTCATCGTTCGCGGCGGGGGCGATGAGGGCTCGCCCCGCCAGTGGTGCACCGGGGGAGTGCATTTCGACCGAAGCCGCATCGAGCGCCCCGACGTGCCACTTTACGCGGGCCTGGACGAGGTCCTGGCCGGCAAGCAGATCAACGCCGTCGTCGACCTACCCGGCGCGCCCACCCGGACCATGCAGTACGTGGGCTGGCCCAGGGGGCCCCAAGGGCAGGCTTCCACGCCCGCGCCTGTGCGCGCCCTGGATAGGGACACCGCTCGCATATGGGACGGCGGATCGCTCCGCCTGGTCTCCCAGACGCGCCGCGGACGCATGGGAGACTCAGGGGTCATATCGACCCATCTGCTGATCCTGGCCCGGTACGGCGATACATGGCTTCCCGTCAGCTACATGGTGCGCATGGGCGTGGCCCAGCGGCCCGCCGACTCGCGTCTCGCAGCCCCCGCCACGGCGCCGGGCGGGCACGTGAGCATCCCCGTGGCCTATTAGGCGGCGGAGGCCGCCGGCTGGGCGTCGCCGAACCATCTCCCGTGGATGGAAGGCGGTGTTCCGATGGGAGCGCTCGAGGCCAAGAGAGTCATAATCACCGGCGCCAGCCGCGGGATCGGGCTCGCCACCGCTGAGCGGTTTCTGGGGGAGGGCGCCGAGGTCATCGGCGTTGCCCGCAATGCCGGTAACCTGTCGGCCGCCGAGGAGAAGCTGAAGCCCCTGGGGGAGTTCGTCCCAGTCCTCGGCGACGTCACAGACAAGGCCACGGCCGAGAAGGTCGAGTCGACCGCTCGGGAGCGCTGGGGGGCGGTCGACCTACTCGTGAATAACGCGGGGATCGGCAGTGGCAACAAGACCATGGTGACCAGCGACCTGGAGGACCTGGAGCGGGTCATGGCGGTCAACGTCCTCGGCGCTCACTACATGACCCATGTGCTGGTGCCCCTGCTGAAGAATGGCGTCGACCCGCGGGTCATCAATGTGTCCTCGGGCGCGGGACGGATCATCAACTCCGAGGAGGCCAAGGCGAGCATCGCCTGCTACCGGCTCTCGAAGCACACCCTGGACGGCCTGACAGTGCTGTACGCCAACGCCCTGAAGCGCAAGGTCTCGGTGGTCGCCCTGGGGCCGGGCTACATACGCACCGACATGACCGGTGGCGAGGGCCACGAGGATCCGGACGCCGCCGCCCAGCGCCTGCTCGATGCTGCCCTGCTACCCTTCGAGGTCACCGGCACATACGTGCGCGGCTCGGAGATCGTGGGCTGGCCGTAGCCGCGCAACGGCACAGATGCACCCGCTGTAGTCCCCGCGCGGGGTTGCGAGGGGAAGATCCCGCCTGCCCACCCTCATCAAGCGAGACTGCCGGGGCTTGGACTACTGGCCCAGTCCCGCGAGCATCTCGGCCAGCTTCCGCTTCCCGAAGGGCTTCTGGAGGAAGCCATCGACAACGGGGTTCTCGCTCACATTCAGGTAGCTGGAGACGGAGAAGCCCGTCATGAGCACCACGTGGATCCCGGCATTGAGGCCCTTGGCCGCCTCGGCCACATCCATGCCGCTGATCTCGGGCATGGTCAGGTCGGTCAGGACGATATCGAAGCCCGCCGGGTCTGTGCCGAGAGCGTCCAAGGCTCGCGCGGGATCGGTGAAGCACTCGACCTCGTACCCCAAGACAGACAGCAACTGCTGAGCCACCTCGACCATGCTCGCCTCGTCGTCGACCAGCAGGATCCGCGCCGGCCTGCTCCCCGCTTGCTCCCGAGCCACCTGCTCCTCGATGGGCCGTTCAGTGGTGGTTGGGAGGTACACGTGGAACGAAGTGCCCTCACCCAGCTCGCTCTCCAGCGCGATGGCCCCGCCGTGGGAGGCGACTATCCCGTGGGCCGTCGACAGTCCCATGCCGGTGCCTTCGCCGACAGGCTTGCTGGAGAAGAAGGGGTCGAAGACCTGGTCCCGGATCTTCTCGGGGATACCCGTGCCCGTATCGACGACGGACATGCGGACGTACTCGCCGGGGGCTGGCACGCCTAGACGCTCGCCATCGGCCTCGGTTAGGTGGGCGGTCTCGGCGCCGATACGCAGCATGCCGCCCTTCTCACGCATGGCGTAGAGAGCATTGGTGCACAGGTTGAGGATGACCTGGTGCAACTGGCTGGGATCGCCGAGCACCGCCGGAAGGTCTCCGCTGGCCTGGATCGATACGTGCACATGCCTGGGAACGGCTGGCTTCAGTAGCTCGATGGTCTCCGTGATGACCGCCTCTATCCGGGTCGGCCGGGCCTCCCCCTCGGCCTGCTGGCTGAAGGCCAGTATCTTCGCCACGAGCTGGGCGGCCCGCTCGGCTGCCGCTCCCACACGGGCCAGATGGTCGTGCTCCTCGGACCCCTCGGGCAATCGCTCCGCTGCCATCTCGGCATGGCCCAGAATGGCGCCCAGCATGTTGTTGAAGTCGTGCGCGATCCCTCCCGCGAGCGTACCGAGTGCCTCCAGCCGCCTACGTAGCTGGAGCTGGGCATGGAGCTGCTCGCGCTCGCCCTCGTGGCGCTCGGCCTCCAGCCGCGACTTGAGAATGGGAGCCACCAGGTCCGCGATCCCCTCCAGCCGCTCGCGATCGTACTCACCGTACCCCCCCGGCTTATTCGCCAGGACGAACTGGCCCACCAGCTCACCGTGGTAGATGATGGGTACGGCGATGGCGCAGTGGAGGGGAAGGTGCCCCTGGGGCGTGTGGAAGGGCCCGTTGGACACCAGCGTCACCTTGCGCAGGAGCGAGTCGCCCCAGATGCCTCCCCAGCAATCCCGTCGGAAGACCACCGCCTTATCCGGAATCTGGCAGCGGTCCCAGATGTCCTGGGTCATGGACTCGGACACCAGCGAGCCCTCGTGGTCGATGTAGCCGAAGTAGCCGAGAGGGCTGTCCAGCATCTCGCGCACGATGTCCAGCACGCCCGCGTAGAGCGCGGCGCCGGACTCCGTCAGGAAGGTGCGGATGATACGGTTATGGAGGTCTAGCTGGTGACGGGAGCGCTCAAGCTCCTCCAGGGCCTGGGCCGTCTCGGTAATGTCCTGAAGGGTGCCCACCATGAGCAGCGGGTTGCCCTCAGCGTCGCGCTCCACCACCCGCCCCACCGATCGGACCACACGCTCCGATCCGTTGGACCGAACGCGCTGCCGTACGTCGTACACGTATCCAGGCTCGGCGAGGGCACGGTCCAGCTCGCCTTCCACAGCGCTGAGGTCTTGCGCGCAGACACAGTCCCGGTACGCCCCCTCGTGGGGCTCCACCTCACCCGGCGCGTATCCCAGGAGCCGGAAGGTCTCGGGCGACCAGTGCACTGTGTGAGTGGGTATATGCCACCGCCAATGGCCGAGTCCGGCCGCCTCGTTGGCCATCGCCAGACTCATCTCACTGTGGCGGAGCGACTCCTCGGCGGCCACCCTACGCGTGATGTCGACGCAGGTGCCGATCGCTAGCCGCGGGTGGCCTGAAGCGTCCCGCTCGACGACCGCCCCGCGCACGAGCAGGTGCCGATGGGGGCCGTCGGGGCAGACAGCCCGGAACACGGCCTCGTATGCGGGTGTCTCCCCCGCCAGGTGTTCCGCCCATCGCTCCGCGGCCGGGCACCTGTCATCAGGATGGACGTACTCCATCCACTCCGCCATCGAGCGGGTCCGGTCGGAGCCTTCGGCATCGAGCAGGCGTAGGATGGCGGGATGAACGGTGACTTGGTCCGCGGCGATGTCCCACAGCCACACGCCCAAGCCGCCCTGTTCCAGAGCCAGATCCGTCAGGGTCGGCTGGCTGCCGCTCGAACTCGTCGCGCCCATGGGCGTATGCTCCGGCTCGCGCATGGGACCACGCCGCCTCTCGCGCCCCAACCGCGCCCAGCACCTGGGTATTCTCGCCCTGGGTTGCCGGACCTCCACCGTAGGCAGACGAGCCAGCCTAGACGCAGGGAGCCGCCTCCCACGGGCCGAAACTACCCCGTCGACAGGATCGCTTGTCAGGAGGAGATGACCAATGCCCAAGGGCATCAACCGACGGGATTTTCTGAAGCGCTCCGCCACGGGCGCGCTGGGAGCCGGACTCGCCTTCTCGCTCCCCGCCATCGTGCCGCAGCGGGCCTTCGGAGCCAGCGACCGGATCCGAGTGGGGATCATAGGCGCTGGCGGAATGAACAACGCCCACGTGGGGTGGCTACTGGGTCGGCAAGACGTGGAGATCGTGGGCGTCTGCGATGTGGACTCGGAGCGAGCCCAGCAGACGGCCGCTCGGGTCAGTGAGGATACGCCCACTTACGGCGACTTCCGGGCCTTGCTCGACCGCGACGACATCGACGCCGTATGGATCGCCACACCCGACCACTGGCACGCCCTGACCTCCATCTACGCGTGCCAGGCAGGCAAGGACGTGTACTGCGAGAAGCCCCTTACCCTCACCATCGATGAGGGCAAGGCCATGGTAAAGGCCGCACGCCGCTACGGGCGGGTGTTCCAGACCGGCAGCCAGCAGCGGTCGGACTGGAACTTCCGGTACGCGTGCGAGCTGGCCCGAAATGGCTACGTGGGCAGGCTGCATACCATCCACGTCGGCATCGGTGGAGGACCCACCTCCACCTGGCAGCCCGATGAGCCCGTGCCGGACAACCTGGACTGGGACATGTGGCTCGGCCCCGCACCCGAGGTGCCGTACAACGTGCAGCGCTGCCACTACAATTTCCGCTGGTTCTACGACTACTCCGGCGGCAAGATGACCGACTGGGGCGCCCATCACAACGACATCGGCCAATGGGGCCACGGCATGGACGGCAATGGCCCGGTGAAGATCGAAGGGACCGGGACCTTCCCCACCTCGGGCCTCTACAACACCGCCGTGAACTTCCGGGTGGAGTACACCTATGCCGACGGCATCAAGATGATCTGCTCCGATGCCAACCGCCATGGGGTCGTCTTCGAAGGCACCGATGGCGAGGTCCACGTGGATCGCGGGTTCCTGGAGTCGGATCCGCCGGAGATCATCAAGACCGCCCTGAAGCCCGATGACGTCCATCTCTACGAGAGCCCCGGTCATCACGATGACTTCCTGGAGTGCATGCGGACCCGGGAGCGGCCCATCTGCGATGTGGAGGTCGGACACCGCTCAGTCACCGTCTGCCACCTGGGCAATATCGCCATTCGGACCGGCAAGACCGTCGAATGGGACCCCGTGGCCGAGCGTATCACCAACGACGAGTCTCTGAACCGCTGGCTGAGCCGCCCGTATCGGGCGCCGTGGGTGCTGCCCACCTAGGCACTGCTCGCCTGCGCACTGACTCGGGCTCTACGACTTGGGAGGAGTAAGGCAATGAGACGAGTGCCAACCACGGTGCTCATGAGCGCCCTACTGGGCCTGGTCCTGCTCGCGGGATCGAGCGCGGCCCAGGGTTACGACTTCGAGAGTGTCATCACCGATCTGGGATCCACCGAGGCCGCCGTGCGGCAGAACGCCGTCGACCGGCTTGCGGGCATCGGCGTCCTGGCCCTACCCGCCGCCCTGGACGCGCTGCAGAGCGCCGACCCGGCCGTACGCCAGGGCGCGCGTATCGCCATCGAGCGCATCACCTATGATGCCGCGGGCACCTATCACGCACCCGTGGCCGCCAGCCATCTCATGGCAGCGTTCACCGAATCGGGGTACGAGCCATGGGTCCGCGATCTCACCATGCAGATGCTCTCCATGGTGGCTGGACCCGGCGACGTGCCCGCCCTGGCGGAGCTGATCGACGACCGGCGACTGGGTGAAGCAGCCATCTACGTACTGACACGCACCGGCACCGAGGAGGCCGCCGAGGCCCTCGCCGGTGCGCTCGATGAAGCCCTCGCCGAGGATCCTGAGAAGGCCGTGGCGTTGGTCGATGCCCTGGGCCGCATGCACGTGGCGCCCCGGGCTTCGGTGCGTGCCCTGAGCTCCGACGAGGAGGCCGTGGTCCTCGCCGCGCTCCTGGCGCTGCCCAAGGCCCCCGATGCCGATCTGGCCGAGCCCATCGGCGATCTGGTGGACTCCTCCGACGAGACCGTGGCTGAGGCCGCTCGGAATGCGCTGATCGAGCTCGGATGCACGCTCATGGCTGCCGACCAGACGGGCGCTGCCGCCGGCGTTTTCGCTCAAGCCCTCGACGCGGCCGCCAACGTTCAGGAGCGGTGTGCCGCCTTGGCGGGCTATTCCCAGGCCGGGGGGGAGGGCGCCGAGGATCTGCTGTGGGAAGCCATGGCCTCGGATGAAGCCTCCCTGGTGGCTCTCGCGAGCCGCCAGCTTGTGGACTACCGGCTCGATGCCGAGGAGATCGCTGACCGAATCAACGCTGCCTTCTCGCCCGAGCGCGAGGCGCTGATCTGGCTGCTCGGAGAGATCGGTGACCGGCAGGCTGTTGTCGCCCTGCGCGAGATGGCTGGCCATCCCGATCCCATGGCCCGCCAGGCAGTGTACCAGGCCCTGAAGAAGAACCCCGACGCCCGCGCCGCCGTGGACATCGTCGCCAACCTGGTGTCCGACGATCCGACCATCCGTGCCGATGGCATCGCGGTCATCAACCGCACGCCCGGCGCCTCGGTGACCGAGGCCATCGCGGACACCGTTCGGGACCCGGGCGTTGCCGTTGAGGTGCGTACCGAGCTTGTCGACGCCCTCGGTCACCGCGATCCCGACGACGCCCTCAGCCCCCTCATGTGGGCCGCTAAGACCGACGACGCCGACATGCGGACCGCGGCCCTGAATGCCTTGGCGGCCCTCCGAGCCCCCGAGGGCATCGGCGGATTGCTCGAGCTGGCCCTCACCCTTCCGGAGGAGGAGCGTCCGCTCGCCATTGCCGCCATCGCCACGGTCCCGCGCGAGGACGCACGCCCGGTCCTGCTCGACCTCCTCAAGGACGCCACTGGGTCCAAGGCCGCGGCGGTGCTGGACGTTCTCGCCGAGTACGGCGATCCCAAGCTACGCGGCGTGTTCGCGGCGGCGGCCAAGGCCTCGGACCCCGAGGAGGCGGCCGCGGGAGTGGCGGGTCTGGTGAGCGTTCCGGGCCCGGGCATCATGGCCGTTCTGACGGGCTACGCCGCCGATGAGCGCGAGCCCGTCCGCACCGCCGCCAAGCAGGGCTTGCTGACCCTGGCCGAGTCACGAGATCCCCAAGACCAGGTCTCCCTGGGGATCTACCATCAGCTTCTCACCCACCAGGCATCGGGCATCGATGAGGTCAAGCGCGCCCTCCGGGGCATAGCCCAAGTGGGCAGCGCCGAGTCCCTGGACCTGGTCGAGCCCATGCTCGATGACCCAGGCGAGGCCGGCAACGAGGTGGCCGCCGCGATGGTGGCTATCGCCGGCGATGTGGCCCTGACCGATCGCGACCGAGCCATCCGGATCTACGAGCGCATTCTGGAGCTGTCCCAGGACCGGGCCACCCTCACCGCCGCTGCCGACGCGCTCCGTACGTACGGTCTGTCGGTCAACCTGGCGGGCCCCGGCGGCTTCGTCACCGGCTGGTGGGTCACGCCGCCCATCGCCGAGCGAGCGGTGATGCGCGAGGAGAACCCCCTGGAGATCAGCTCCGCCATCGATCCCATGGTCCCCGTCAGCTACGATGGTGAAGTGTATCCCTGGACCTTCCACCATGTAGACGACCCCCTCGGGCTGCTCAATCTCGAGCAAGCATCGGCGCGTCAGGACAATGTGGGCTGTTACGCGTTGGCCACGGTAGTCAGCGACCAGGACAGGGACATCCAGCTCAAGATCGGCAGCGACGACGGGATCGTGGTCTGGGTGAACGGCGAGAAGGTCCACGAGGTGTTCGTGGACCGAGGCTGGTCCGTGGATCAGGACGTGGCCGATGCTACGCTCACGAAGGGTCCCAACCAGATCCTCTGCAAGGTCCTCCAGGGCGCGGCCCAGTGGTCGGTCAGCGTGCGACTCACCAAGGACGGCGAGCCGCTCGTGCTGCCCCAGACCCAGCCCGTGGACGTTGCCGCGTCCAGGGGCGTGGTCTCGGCGTGGTGGGTCACCGACAAGGTGGGCACCCAGGACGAGCTGCGCGACGATGATGTCATCGACACCAGCGCACCGATCGACACCTCCGAGCCAGTGTCCGTCGATGGGGAGACCGTGCCTTGGCAATACGTGCAGGTCGACAACCTGGAGACTGGCTACCTCAACCTCCGCCGGGCTCTGGGCGACCAGGAGCACTTGGGCATCTACGGGTACGTGGAGTTCGTCCCCGCCCAGGCCGGCGAGGCCATCCTCTCGCTGGGCAGTGACGACGACATCTACGTGTGGCTCAACGGCGACCTGGTGCACCGCAACAACGCGGCCCGGGCCGCCAACCCCGGCGATGACAAGGTCGACGTCGACCTGAGGGACGGCATCAACACGCTTCTGGTGAAGGTGCTCCAGGGCAACGGCGACTGGGGCCTGGTAGCTCAAGTGCTGGACGCCGACGGCAACCCCTTGCCCATCGAGCTGCAGAACCTGGCTGAGTAGCACGGAGGAGGACAACGAATGCGTGTAGCGATGATCGGCGCGGGCAGCATCGGCTTCACCCGCCGAATCATGATGGACCTACTGGCGGTGCCCGAGTTCGAGGCGACCGAGTTCCGGTTCATGGACATCGACCCCGAGGGGCTGGAGATGTCAGCCAGCCTCTGCCGCAAGATGATCGAGGACGCGGGCCTGCCCGCGACCATTCAGTCCACAACCGAACGGCGGGAGGCACTCAAGGACGCCGACTACGTCATGTCCTTCGTCCGGGTCGGCGGCCTGGAGGCCTTCGCTCACGACATCGAGGTGCCACTGAAGTACGGCGTGGACCAGTGCGTGGGCGACACCCTCGGGCCCGGCGGCATCTTCTATGCCCTCCGGACCATCCCGGTGCTCGTGGGCATCGCCAAGGATATGGAGGAGCTGTGCCCCCGGGCAATGCTCCTCAACTACTCCAACCCCATGGCGATGAACTGCTGGGCCCTCAGCCGCGCCACGAGCACGCCCTTCTTGGGTCTGTGTCACGGGGTGCAGGGGGGGCATCACCAGATCTCCATCGCTCTCGGTCTGCCGCCGGAGGAGGTGGACTACGTCGCCGCGGGGCTCAACCACCAGACCTGGTACATACAGGTTCGGCACAAGGGCAAGGACATGCTGCCTTACCTCCCCGACGCCTTCGAAGCGAATGAGAGCTTGCGGAAATCCGAGCCCGTTCGCATCGACGTGCTCAAGCGCTTCGGGTACTACTCCACCGAATCCAACGGCCACCTCTCGGAATACCTGATGTGGTATCGCAAGCGGCCCGAGGAAATCGACAAGTGGATCAACCCCGACGTGTGGATCGGTGGCGAGACGGGCGGTTACCTGCGGGTCTGCCGCGAGGGGGCCGACGACTACAAGAGGATGTACCCCAAGTGGATGGCCGGCGAGGAGCCGATCCCCCATGGCGACCGCTCCCAGGAGCATGCGTCGTACATCCTGGAGGGTCTGGAGACGGGCCGGAGGTACCGGGGGCACTTCAACGTCCCCAATACCGGCCTGATCACGAACCTCCCCGAGGGGTGCATCATCGAGATCCCCTGCCTGGTTGACGGTAGCGGCGTCCAGCCCACTTTCATCGGAGACCTGCCCATGGGGCCCGCCGCGATCTGCCGACAGACAGTGTCGGTGCAGGAGATGACCGTCGAGGCGGCCCTCACGGGCGACAAGGAGCTGGTTCGCCAGGCCGTGGCCATGGATCCCCTCGCGGGCAGCGTGTGCAATCTGGACGAGATCTGGGCGATGACCGACGACATGTTCGAGGCCCTGGCGCCGTGGCTGCCTCAGTTCGAGCAGCCTGGCGACAGCCCAGCGAAGGACCCTTCGCCCGGCCTGCGCCTCAGGCGGCCCATCGGACCGCCGCCCGATGTGGGCGACGGTGATGCGGCCAAGGCCCTCAGGGAGACCTTCAACCTACGGGGCAAGGAGAACTGATGGCACGACGCGCCCCCGCGCCAGCCGCGGGGGCGCTATGCCGGGTAACGCAGGTGCTGCGCACGTAGCCCGAGGAAGGCGTCCACGCCCTCCTCGGCGATACCGAGAAGTTCATCCACCGGAGCGTCAGCCAAGAAGGCATCCACGAGCTTCTGGCGGCCGCTGAGCCGGGCGAACCCCTTCTCCGACATCTCGAACTCATCGCAGGTGTCGCGGATCGCGGCGGCCAGCGATAGGCCCGTGGGCGCCGCCCGGTAGGCGGGCCTGTCCGTAAGACGGATGCGCACGCCGCGACACTCGACGCCGGCGAAGGGGTAGGGCGACTCGCCGCTGGGCGTGAAGGTGGTGGCCTCGAGGGCAGCGCCGGGAGCTTCATCGGGACCGATCTTCGCCAGGACCCTCTCGGGATCGAGCCACGGGGCACCCACGACTTCGAAGGGGACGTCGGTGCCTCGGCCCATCGACAGATTCGACGACTCCATCAGGCATGGCCCCGAGTAGATGATGGCCTGGTCGACCGTCAATAGGTTGGGCGAGGGACCCACGTAGTCCAGTCCGGTCTCCTCCCAGAACATGCTCCGGGTCCACCCGTGGCACGGGACCACCACAGGCTCCACGCCCACGCCGAAGTGCCGGTGGAACATACCCGCCAGCTCTCCGACCGTCATCCCGTGGCGCATGGCGATCTCATGGGGACCGACGAAGGAGCGCAGCTCGGAGTCGCACATCGGTCCCTCGACGATCATCCCCGACACGGGGTTCGGGCGGTCCAGCACAACGACGGGAATGCCCTTCTCTCCCCCCGCCTCCATGGCGCCCGACAGCGTGGCGATGTAAGTGTAGAATCGCGCGCCCACGTCCTGGATGTCGAACACCAGAGCATCCAGGCCTTCCAGCATCTCGGGCGTGGGCTTGCGCGTCTCGGCGTACAGACTATGGACGGGCAGGCCCGTTCGCTCATCGGTCGCCGAGGCGATGGTCGCATGGTCCTGATCGCCCCGGATCCCGTGCTCGGGGCCCATCAGGCAAGCAAGCTCCACGTCCGGGGCCTGGTGGAGCAGATCGATGGTGGGGGTGCCCCCGGAGTCGAGCCCCGTGTGGTTCGTGATCAGGCCCACTCGGGCCCCCTCGAGTAGGTCCATCTTCCCGCCGAGTAGCACGTCTGTACCCAAGCGAACTGTGCCCAAGGTCAACCCCTTCTAACCATCGTCGTCCGTGTCACCGAGACCGCCGGCGCGTGCCCGCAGCTCATCGGCCACTGCCTGATTGCCGAGCCCGGCTTCGGCCGTGGCTTGGGCGCGCAGGGCCGCGGCCTGTAGCTCAACAAGCCCAACGTCGCCGAAGGCATCAGGTACGCCCTGAAGGGCCTCCTTGGCTCGATCGCACTCCCCGGCCAAGTTGAGCGCCTCGGCACCGCGCAGGAGCCATCCCGCCAGGTCCACATCGTCGGCGCCGAGGTCCCGCAGCCCCGCGATGGCGGCGTCGGCCAGGGCTGCCACTCGCTCCGCCTCGCCCGTCGTGTTCATGGGTCCTCTCAGCAGCCACTCCGAGATCCAGGGCTGGGCCACCTCAGGGCCCGAGAGCGGCTCGGGCTCCGAGCGCGCGAGGAGGGCCGAGGCGATGCGCCCCGGCAGCTCGTCCGTGGCCGGGAGGGCCTCCAAGTCGGCGCGCGCGCCTTCCAGATCGCCCGCCATCAGCCGCGCCCAGGCCCGGAAGAACCGCAGCTCCTCAGCGAGCCAGTCCGCCTCTCCGCGAGCGAATGCCCGGTCGTACGCCGCCAGCGCGGCCTCGTATCTGCCGGCATTGGCCAGGAGGCTCGCGGCACGGTATAGGGTCCACGGATCCTCCTCCACACCGGAGAGACCCAGCATCTCCTGCACCAGATCCGCCGCGGCATCGTCTCGACTCAGCTCATGCTGCGTCAGCGCCTGCTGCCACAGCGCCTCCCTCAGAAGCCACGGGCCCTCCTCCGACTCGGCCTGGGCGGCGCTCAAAGCACGCCCGAGGGTAGCCTCCGACGACAGGGCGTCACCGAGGTCGCGCTGCAGCTCACCCAGGCGTATCAGGACCCCCGGGTCCATACCTGCGGCGTTCGATGCGTCGAGGGCCGCGTGGGCCGACTCCAAGTCGGCCTGTGCCGCCTGGCGGGCATCGGCCAGAATCGCGCCCACATCATCGGGCTCCCTCCCGGCCATCTCAGCCGCCTCCATCGCCTGCCGCTGCTCCATCTCCGCCGTCATCAGTCGCGTCCTGGCTTTGGCCACGGCCGCCATGACCCGGGCTTCGGCCGCGGCATCGGGGAGTGACGACTCAATGCTCCCCAGCAAGTCCACGACCCATCCGCCCTGACCCCTGTCCACCGACCGCTCGGCCATCTCCGCGGCGATCTCAACTCGCTCGGTAGGGTCGGGGACGTTGAGCAGGGCCTGCTGGGCGGCGGTCCGCTGCTCCATCGCGCCCGCGCTGTCGCCCCTCGCGGCCTGAATCTCGGATGAGGTCAGA
>WJIW01000013.1 GCA_014730065.1 Armatimonadia bacterium
AAGGTGGTCTCGGGAATGACCCGCTGGGTGGCTGCGGCCACGGTGGGCTCGTCGAAGTGGTCGGCGAGGAGCACGCCCGCGCCCACGTACCATCGATCACGTGCCGCGTCGGCTATGCGGGAGTGGTCCTGCCAGCTCGCGAAGAGGTAGATGTGTGACGAGGTGTACGCCGCGCGCAGGTCCACGCTCTGGTCGAAGGGGGTGTAGCTGCCGTGGGCGTTGTAGACGTCCTCGCGTACCCTGCCCGTGCTGTAGCCCGGCTTGGTTGGGGTGAAGCTGACCACCAGGCGGGTGGCGGTCACGCCCGCAGTCCAGGCTGCTGGATCCTCGAGCGTCGAGGCGACGGCGGGGGTAACGCTGTAGGCCCTCAGTACGTCGTCGAGGGATGGCGTCGGAACGCCGTCGGACGGTCCCGCGGGCGTCCCCCCGCCGCCACAGCCGGCAGCGAGCAGCGCGGCCGCGACCATGCCGGTGCCCGCCAGAAGGCTGACAATTCGGCTCAAGGGGCGCCCTCCTCATCGGGCCCGTGCATACGCTCGGGGTTGAAGCGAGCCACCAAGGTCATGGGGTCGGCGTCGCCGCCCGCGAGGCCCACGGCGTAGTAGATGGCTAAGGCGCCGTGGTCCAGCAGCACCAAGCTGGGATAGCCCTGATCCCAGTTCCGCGAGCCCGTGGTCAGGGTGTAGTGAGGAGCGTCCCGCAGCTCGTGGGGGAGCCCCTTTACGGCGTGGATCCCGTAGGGCTGGAGCCGACTCCCGTACACCACCAGCAGCTCGCCCGAAGGCAGAAGCTGCACATCGGCGGGATGCTGGCTCCCCAGGGTGATCACCTCGGGCTCAGACCAGGTTCTGCCGCCATCGTCCGAGACGAGCACCGCCACATGTTGATCGGAATCGGAGCGGGCCACGGCCACCAGGTCGCCCGACGGCATCTCGGCAAAGGAGGTCTCGTTATAGCCCCGAGCCACGGGGTGGAAGTCACCCCACGTGCGGCCGTTGTCGGTGGACACCAGGAAGCCACACGCGTCGCGCGCGTCCTGGCGGCCCACCGAGAACAAGTCGCGGTTCTCATCGGTGACGCCTCCGTACACCGACATGATCGAGCGCCCATCACTGAGCGTCACGATCCGGCCGTATGGCGAGGCCACCGAGCCGAAGGGGTGGTCGAGGTCACGGGGCTCGCCCCATGTGTTGCCATCGGCCGACCGCATGACCTTCAGGATGAAGGCGCCGGCCGAGGGGTCCCACTTCTGCTCTTCGTCGTACGCCTGGCACTCGGCGTACCCGAGCACCAGGCTGCCATCGGGCATCTGGCCGAAGCCCGGGTTGCGGTCATCCCACTGACTGTCCACCACCGTCACCGGCTCGGTCCAGGAGCGGCCCGAGGTGTCGGAGAAGATCAGGTCCAGACGGCCGCCGATGCCGATGTGTGGGGCACCACCGCGCATGATGCAGGCGATGCGATCATCATCGAGCCGGATGGCCACCGGGAAGTAGCCCTGACCCGAGATGGCGACGACCCGCTCCACGCCCGGAAGCTGGGGCGGCTCCTGAGCGGGCTGCATCATGGCGAGCGATGCGAGGGTGCATATTACGGTACTCATGCCATGGTCCTCTCCAAGGGCATCAGTCGAGAAAGCCGGCCTCCCCGAGCAGGTCCCACGTGACCCCACCGGGTTCGGGCCGGACTGCCTTGTGCGCGTACTTGGCCAGCACGTCGGCCTCCAGGTTCACCGCATCCCCCACGGCCAGGCTGGCCAAGGTCGTGCCTCTAAGGGTCTCCGGGATCAGGGACACGCGGAACCGGTCATCGGTTACGTGGTATGGCGTGAGCGAGACGCCATCCACGGCCACGCTGCCCTTGTCCACCAGGTACCGGGTAACTTCGGGCGGCGCCGACCATTCGCCCAGGATCCCGCCACCCTCGCTCCGCCACAACGTCACCTTCCCCACCCCGTCGACATGGCCCGCGACCAAGTGTCCCCCGATATCCGTGTCGAGCCTCAACGAGGGCTCCAGGTTGACCGAGCGGCCGCGTCGCGCGTCGCCCAGCGTTGAGCGGGCAAGGGTCTCGGGCGAGAGATCGGCGACGAAGCCGTCCTTGGCCAGCTCGACAACCGTCGTGCAGACGCCCGAGACGTTGACCGAAGCCCCGAGGCCAAGCTCGCCCAGGACCTGGGCACAACGTACCCGGAGCCTCGCCGATCCACCCGAGCCCGGGCGGACGTCGGCGACGGTGCCTATCTCTCTGACGATGCCTGTGAACAAGTCGCTCCACCTGTCTCGGCCGCCATAGGACAGTGTTCACGCCGCTGGCGCATGGGCCCTGCACAGCTACCTCAGTCGTCGCCCATCAGCTCACGGAGCCAGGCCAGGCCGGGCATCCACGCCGACAGATGCGCATCAGCGCCGGCCGACGCCCATGACACGCCGACTAGGTCGATGGCCCGCTCGACCGAGTCCAGGCCCAGCTTGCCAAGCATGCTCATTCCGTCGGCCCCCATGAGGCGAGGCGCGATGAAGGCGCTGAATCGGTCCACCCATCCGCCTGCCACCAGCGCGGTCGCCAGCCTCAGGCCGGGCTCGACCAGCACCGATTGGACCGATCTCTCACCGAGAACGCCCAGGACGCCACCCAGGTCGAGGCCGCCCCCGGCGGCGCTGGCCACCTGGCACGTCTCCACGCCCGCAGCCTCGATGGCTCGTCTTCGGGAGGCGTCGGCCCCCGCGCCTACCAGTGCGAGGACGGGCGTGCCGCCCTCGGCAGTGTGCGCGAGCTGGCTTCCCGGGGACGTCGAGCAGTGCGGGTCCAGTACGACGCGCAACGGCTGGCGCGCGCCACGTGCCTCGGCTCCGGCAGGGAGGAGCAGCGGATCATCGGCCTGCACCGTCCGGTACCCGACCATCACCGCGTCCGACTCGGCCCGAAGACGCTGCACGACCCTTCGGGACTCGATACCCGTGATGCGATCACGACGGCCCACGGGACCGGCGATGCGGCCATCGAGGGTGCTGGCCACCTTGAGGTGCACCACGGGACGGCCGGTTCGGACCCACTTGAGGTACGGAGCGGCGGCCAACACGGCGGCGGACCGCTCCACACCCAGAGTCACCTCGATACCCGCCTCGCGCATGGCCACGATGCCGCCCGCGGCCTCGGCGTGGGGGTCTTCCACGGCGACAACCGCCCGAGCGATGCCCGCGTCGATAAGGGCGCGGGAGCAGGGAGGGGTCTTCCCGAAGTGGTTGCATGGCTCCAGTGTCACGTACGCCGTGGCTCCCGCCGCCCGGCTGCCCGCCTCAGCAAGAGCGTTGGCCTCGGCATGGGGGCCGCCGTAGCGCTCGTGGCAGCCGGTGCCCACGATCATGCCATCCCGCACAATCAGACAACCCACCGTGGGGTTGGGTGAAACCGAGCCCAGGCCGCCCGAGGCCAGGCCGATGGCCTCGCGCATGAGCTTCGCATCATCCATGGCCAGATCACCGGGCCTCAATCGTCGCTCACCTCGATGCGCCACTGGTCAACGTCGGGATGAGTGCCCGAAGGTGTGGCCGGAGTGTCGGGGCGCTGGCCGCCCAGGACCCATTTGGCCGCTTCCCAGCTCAGCCCCTCCACGGGGAACAGGCGGAGCCCGCCCACGGAAGCCAGGACCGGGTAGCCCGCATCGCCCTGTTGCGATGGCTCCAGGTCGGGCACCGGCTTCAGGAGCTGGTACTGACCCGTCCCAAAGGCGCACGCAGCCCAAGCGTCGTCCTTCAGGAAGTCGTCTAGCCCCGGGACTCGGCCATGGTCGTGGCGGGGCCCGAGCAGCCAGACCGTGCCTACGGGCCCTTCGCCTGTGGCCCACCGCTCGATGACGCGCGCGGCCCGGGGATGCCTCCTGGCCACAGGCAGCGACACGATGTACGTATCGCCAGTGCCGGGCCGGAACGCCGCGGCGGGCACGAGCCACCGCCCGTCGCCGAGAGGCTGGGCGGGAGCACTCGCCAGTGCGCCATCCAGGGCCAGCGAGCGCCCGTCCGTGATCCCCGCCGCCATGGCTCGCCGGCGAGGTGGGTAGACGAAGACGAGGTCGGGATCGGCCGCCGGTGACAGTAGGCGGCCGGAATCCACCAGCCGGCCGAGGCCGCCCAGCAGGCCGGGATGCTCGATGAGGTCGGGGGCTGCCGGATCGTCCAGCTCGTCCGAGCCCCAGCGCAGGTAGGCCGCCCTCGCCCCCCAAGCGTGGGTCTGGTCCAGCGTGCGCGCCAGACTCCGGCCCTCGACCAGGTCCTCGGCCGACGGGGTCAAGCGGGTCGCCATCAGCCATGGATGGCGAGCCTGCTGGCGGTTCTCCGCCAGCCGCACGGCGAGGGTCTGCGCCGTCAAGTCGTGGGGCAGCGACGGAGCGGCGATGCTCACGCCGTCATGCCCGAAGCGTGGGCTGAGGCTGATGTTGTGGAGTCCCGTGCCTCGGCTCGCGCGGAGGAATGTCGCCGATGCTTCGCCCTGGGATGGCCGCGCCTCGAGCTCGCCCGCGACAGGCTCGAGGATCACCGGCACGTCGACCACGCTCTTGATCGACTCGACCATGTCCTCCAGGCCATCGGCCTGCATCTCCTGCCGGTAGGCCTCCAGATCGGACCAATACCCCGAGGAGTCGGGATCGAAGACGAAGGCCTGGCCCGTGTCGACATCGACCAAGGGCATAGCGCCGGGGCCAGAGGCCGGCACCAGGCGACCCGCGGACTCGAAGCTGGGGATGCCGGCGACGCCCCACCAATCGCGCAATGCGTCCAGGTCGCCCCCATAGGCGCCCTCCAGCCAGAGGCCGAAGTTCCGCGCGAAGGTGGAGGGGAAGGCGGGGATCACGGAGGCGGGCGGCAGGCCCGGGTCGCCGGATAGTGGGTTGGTCAGGAAGCGAAGTCCATCGCCGAAGCGAAGCTCCTCGATGGCGCCGCACACGGCGAGCTTCCGGGCCCGGAAGGCAGCCTCGCTGGCCACATCACCAGAGCCCATCCCCGACGGGACGTGCACCATGGGGGTGACGTGTAGGGAGTACGAACGGCCAGCCGTCTCCTCCGTCTCCTCGATCCGCAGCGTCACGGCGTTGTGCTCCAGAGGGGCGTGCCGGGTGCCGACGAGCTGGCCCGTGGCCTCGTCGTACAGGGTGACCAGGGCCGACGGGCCGTACTCGTACCGCGTGGGAGGTAGCGAGATCACGTTCTCCCGGCCGGGAACGCACTCATCCAGATGCCAATCGACACCAAGGAGGTAGCCATCGAAGCCGGCATGGAGGGGGCCGCCGATCTCGATGCCGTACGTGAGGCCCAGCTCTTCGAGCCGATCGACGACCCGCTGCATCGCCTCGGTGGGCACGCCCGCCAGGCCTCGGGCCCCGGTGACCAAGTACACGTCCTGGATGCCGGCGTCGGCCAGGTCGCGGGTGCGGGACTGGAGCTCGCGCCATCGGTCGCCATTGCCCTCCGGATCGAGGGAGCTGTACTCGTCCAGATACCGGGTCCGTAGCATGGCCCCGATGGGCGCGAAGGGCAGCCCGTCCCACACGAGCACCCCTGAGTCTGTGGTCCGCCAGTAATGGGAGGTGGCTTCGGCGGAGACGTACCGGCCCCAGGAGTACGGCCGGGCTCCACCGTGCCCACCTGTCACCTCCACGGTCAGCCGGCCGGGCGCTCCGTCGAGCACGTCTCCCGTCGGCCGAGCCACAATCTCGTAGTCACCATCCTCCAAAGTCGCCGGCAGGGCGACCTGCGTGGCGTCGCCCAGCTCGGTACTGGTCTCGGTCTGGACCTCTATTCCCAGCAGTAGCTCGGCGGCGGCGTATAGCGCGCCCTCGCGCTCCAGAGCTACCGAGGCGAAGATGGGCTCATCGGTGGGGGGCCAGACCGTCATGGACACGCTCACGTGGGCCAAGTCGCCGGCCCGCACGGCGGCCGGGGCTTCCACCTGGATGCGCGCGCGCCGACCCTCCCGAGCCGTGCGGCTCCTGCGCTCGACCGTCAGGGTGCCATGCTCCATACCGAAGCTATCGAGGGTCCGGGTGCCCAGGCGCGCCTTGAGATGGTAGGGTCCGGGGGTCGCGTACGGGTCGATCTCGAGATCGTAGGGTCCAAGGGCGTAGACGCCCGGCTCCAGCTCCTCATCCGTCTCCAGGCCTATCTCGAACTCCGCTTCGGCCGCCACCGTGCCGTCGGCGGCACTTACCAGCTCCAAGGCGACGAACTCAGCCAGGCTGCACGGCTGCAGAACACGCAGAGAGAGGCGGACGGGGCAGCGCTCGCCTTGGCGAGCGGTGGGTGCAACCAGCTCCACCAGCTCCATGGGAGGTTTGCGGCGCCGGATGACCCGCAGCTCGTCGAACCACACCATCCCGGCCCCCTCCAAGGCCAGGAAGGGCCGCAGAGTGACGGTGCCTGGAGGCGCCGGCGCCTCCAATGCGCATCGCCGCCAGCGCTCGGGCCCCGACCCCGGCCCCGAGCGCACCTCGTCGATCACCTGTCCCTCGCCGTCGTACCAGATGATGCCCAGGTAGGCAGCGCCGTCGAGCTTCCACGACCGCACCCACACCGAAGAGCGCACCCAGTCGCCGGGGGCGACTGCCGCGCGCGGGCCGAAGAAGGCGCCACGCGGGCCAGAGCCGGAGATGGAGAGGGAGCGCTCGCCATCGCGCGCCGTACCGGGCTCCCAGCGGCCGGCTACGTCGGGATGGCCATCCACCGCCAAGAAGCTCCATCCGGGCGGGAAGTCGGCTCGGGTGGGCAGCTCGGGATCGGGCTCGAAGGAGG